>JBKJZK010000195.1:0-5132 GCA_046715215.1 Nitrospiraceae bacterium | reverse complement strand
GCTCTATCGCTTGGATCAATTGCCTGAGAATTCCCATCATGTCTTCGATGGGATCTGTCTCGGGGGGGATACAGACCTCGTCGATCGTATTTTGACTACCAGTGAGGCGCGCGAGGCCTTTCGCGCCTATAACGGAAATTCCGGATGGGGCCCAGGGCAGCAGGACTCAGAAATGCAAACCGGATCCTGGTTTACCATTCCAGCAGATCCCAATGCTGTCTTCGACAAAGATCCCACACGTATCTGGCCGGACATCGTGAGCGCCATGGGTGACGACTATCGCCATTATGCGGATATGCCCTTCGACCCCTCCTTAAATTAGCAGGATGCTTCGTCTCCGGGAATTGTCGCGGTTAGGATAGTCAAGTACCCACCAGTTTTTCAGCACGTGTTCGTCTCCTGCCTATCCGGCCCCATGTCGTTGCAGCCTTCTTGTGCAGGGTGGTACCCTGCTTCGTCGTGCGACGACATCCCCTTTGGAGCGGGCCATATATGGTCAGACGGATGGGCTGTTGGATGGGCCTGGCCCTCCTTGTCGGTGCCTGCTCCGGATGCGGCGTGCTGTATACCGTAGTGAAGTCGGAATCCAAGCTGGACCGGCTGGTCGTGCCGATGACGAAGGCCGAAGTGATCGACAAGATCGGTCGGCCGGACCGTGTACTGCGTGACGATGGCCGTCTACTGGTCTGGGAATACTCCCTTACGGCCCGCAAACAGTGGCTCTATGAGTTGGCTCTCTGCCCGATCTCGATTTGGGTCGGCGGCTGCATTTTCTATCCCTTCACCAACCTTGCTGCGGAACATCAACGTGAATATCCGCACCACGTCGTGCTGGTGAACGACGAACTCTGTGCCTGGGGCACGCCTTCTGCGATTTTGCAGCGGCGCCGCGCCTGTGCTTCGTCCGGCACTGCCGCCCTAGGATCCGGCGGGATGCTCGGACGTCCTGAGCCGGTCGTGACCGGCGTCGGTCCGATCAATCGGGATACGATCGATCGCTACCGTACGATGGCGGTGATGCCGTTTGTCGATGCGGCAGCCGCCCAAGGGTCCGGCTTGCGTGTCGCAGGGATTGTGACGACCTTATTGTTGGACTTGGACGTCAATATGGTCGAGCGAGCCAAGCTCGACGAAGTGTTCAAGGAGCAGGTCGTCCAACTGCAATACGCGGATGACGCCGACGTGTTGAGAGTCGGGAAACTCGTTGGTGCGCAGGCTATTGTGGTGGGAGAAGTTCACCAATGGGAACGAACCGTGGGAGAGCAGGTCAGCCGCGTGTCACTGGCTTTTCGGATGGTCGATGTCGAGAGCGGCGTAGTGCTATTCAACGGAGAAGGACACGGCTCTGACGCCACGGCCGATAATCCCGAAGGGTTGGCCCGCATTATCGCGCATCGAATTCTCGCTCGGTTCGGTTCGCAAACCGGGTTACTCGGGTCCGGATGGATCGGAGTCAATTGGGACTTGCAGGAATCAGAGGGCGCTCGATATTACCTCGTACGGGAACTCCGTAGAGGCCTGCCTGCTGACAAGGCGGGCCTCAAGGTAGGCGATCGAGTGGTGGCCTGTAACGGCACCGCATTGTCGATGGTCAAATCCGAACGCGAAGCCAAGCGGCTCTGTCAGGTCGAAGCGGGGCAGGCACTCCAGTTAGATGTGCGTCGCGCGGGAATGCCGGTAGAACTCCGTGTCGTCGCAGAAGCCCGTCCTGGGTTATAAGTCAGAAGTCAGCCGATCAACCGATCGGGAGTCCAAGCCCTCACCCTATAGTCCGCTCTCAGGAAAAGACTCCAAGCCATTCTGTTTGCGAGCACCCAATAGTTCCGGGTGTAGGCGATACTCCTCGCCTATTGCCTAATTCTGAAAATCCCTGGCCGTTTCCTATCATCTTGTTTGACTAACTGCATGAACAGGGACGACCGTTGGCGGCTCTTCAACGACCGAGCGCAACAGCACGTTCTGCCGTGAGGTGGTTGGAGATGCCGACGATTCAATGCTGGTGACGACGGATGCGGAGTCGGCGATCCGCCGAGCCCATCGCTTGGACCAGATGGGCAAGCTGGCGTTGTTGGCAGGTCTTGTCCTGCCGATCGTGGTAACAGTCTTCCTCATGCAACAGAGATTCGGCGCCCGAGGAGACCTGCTCTTCTTCGGTTTTTGGTGTTGCTTCGGCCTGTTTCTCCTGCTCAAGACCGTCCGCGCCTGGATGCTCGCGCGTTCCGGCCACGACGAAGAGTCTGCACACCGGCGCACGCGCGTGAGAGCTTGGGTCTATAGCGTGCTCTCAGCGGTTCTCGTCGGCGGACCACTGTTCTTTTTTCTGATTCTTCTTGTCGGCCAGGCGATTTCCTAGTGTGAATGAAACACGGATGTCAGCAACTATTGTTATCAGAAGCCAGCATGAGTGCGCCTGCTAGGAATTGTCCGGTGTGGGAAGCCGCCACTTTCGCCACCTGTTCCGGTCGTCCTTCTGCCACGATGTGCCCACCCTCTGAAGCGTGAAACGGGAAGCGTTCCTCGTGAAGTGCAGGAATCCGGAACGAAATATGCTTCACGAACGACGAGCGACGAAAGTTGTCGTAGCGGCGAATCGGTGGACAACTAGTGCCTACGTTGACGAGCTTGTGCAGGACGGCGAGCAGTCTCTTGATCTCGTCGAAATGCAGGCCGGAAGCCTGCTATTTGAATTGTCCATTGAGCGAAGTCAGCAGGGCTTTCAGCCCGCAGTATGTCACTGTGAATGCGTCGGTTCGGCGTTGGTAGGATCGATCCACGTCGTGCGCGATCACACGGAGGTCTGCTTTGGGGTAACGAAGGGCGAACGCTTTGAGGTTGGTCAGATCGACATCATCAGCTGACCATTTACATTCCAGCACCAACGGCACCTTCCCACGTTGAGCCAGGACAAAGTCAATTTCGTGGCCGCGTTTGTCGCGCCAGTATCCGATCCGTCTTGTCTGGAGGTGGGCCTGTAATTCGTTCAAGACCAGATGCTCCCACAGCAGGTCGAGATCTTCCTGACGGAGGCTGGTCCAGCCTCGGTAGTAACAGGCGAATCCGGTATCGAAGGCATAGATTTTTGGCGCGGCGACAATTTCAGTCGTTGGATGGGTGGAGAAGGGCCGTACCACGTGAACCAGATAGGTGTTTTCCAAGACGGCGAGATAGTTCATGATCGTTTGGCGGCTTACTTCGCAGGCGCGTGCGAATCGCGTGGCTTCAAAGAGCCCGCCGCTTTGGGCAAAGAGGAGTTCGGCAAACCGTTCGAACGAGTGCCGACGTTCCAGGCGAAAGAGGGTCTGGATATCTTTGGCCCAGTACGCATCCATCCACTCCTGAAAGGCCGGCTCTGGGATCGATGGCGCCAGAAAGAAAGGAGGGAGTCCCCCATGCAGCATACGGTGGCGGAGATCCAGCTTCTTGAATGCCGACAGATCCTCTCCTGTCATCGGTGTCAACCAGACCTCAGCCTTTCGCCCCGCCAAGGTGTCACGAAATTTCCGCGAGGCTCCGAGCGTGGAGGAGCCGGTCGCAATCACCTTGGTATCACGGTAATGGTCAGCCGCAATCTTGAGGAGTTGAGACGGGTTGGAGAGCCGATGGATTTCATCGAGGATCACCCGCCGTCCGCGATGCTGGCCCAGAAAGTCTTCAGGGTCATCGAGCAACCGTCTGGTGCGTGGGAGCTCGCAGTCGAAATAATCCGTGTCGGGGAGTGACTGGCAGAGGAGGGTTTTGCCGGCCCGGCGGACGCCAGAGAGCCACACGATGGACCGCTCTTTCCAGGCACGCTCCAGCTTTTCTTGCCACCACTCGCGCCGTACCATATAGCATGCAGTTTAGCGTTTGGTGTCACTATATGCAACCCATGTGTCGATTGGATGATGCGCATGGAATGCAAGGTCGGCTAGGACGATGTACTGTGGCGTGGCTATGATCCTGACGGTGGAGTGAGAATATGCGAGAGGAATCGTCCGGTGTGAGAGGCTGCCACCTTCGCCAGCTGTTCCGGTCGTCCTTCTGCCACGATATGCCCACCTGCCGCGCCTCCTTCTGGGCCTAGGTCGATAATCCAATCCGCGGACTTGATGACGTCGGGGTTGTGCTCCACTACCACCACGGTATTGCCGCTGTTCACCAGCTTCTGCAGCATCGTTAGGAGTTTCTTGATATCCTCGACGTGCTGCCCGGTGGTCTGGTTTGTGGTCAGACTGGCCCAAAGCCGAAGGCCGCGCTTATTCCTCGAACCAGAATCGCTTGAGATCGAATGACAATTGCCGATGGTGCTTCACGGCAAGGAAGATCACTTGGTGTCGGCGCGCCAGGTAGAGCACCAGATAGTCGTCCATTACGAATTCGCGAAGATCGTCTCCCTTGTTGAGGAATTTGCGCAAATCTTTGGTTCGCACAGTCGCTTTCGAAGACTTCACCGCGTGGGCTAAGAACGCTCGACCGGATTGCGGGAACCGGCAAAGCGTAGGAATGACGTCGTCGAAGAGGCGGTCAAGGAACCGATGAAATGCCGTCCGGCTGTGTGGGGCGACGAATTCTTCAACGGCCGTTAGATTGCTTGAGAAGTTTTCAGTGAATCGCGGCCGCTTACCGGCCATGACGCGATTTGAGTTGAGCGAGGCTAAGTGTCTTGCCTGCCTTGACGTCGGCGAGGCCCTTGATCGCTTCTTCCAGCAATCCGAGGTGGATGTGCTCTCGTTCCAGCCGGTGGTAATGGTCCAAGCGGTCCGCGTCGATAAGTGCCGCGCAGCTGCCCCCGTTCTTGGTAATGAGTTTCTCGCTTCCCTTGGTCCGCACTTCGTCGCACAGTTCGGTGAGCGTCGCGCGCGCCTGACTCAGCGAGATGATGTCCTTGGATGTAATGCTCATCGGTTCCTCCTCGTGAGAGTAATTGCGGACACTCTAAATAGTGTACAGAATTATGTCAAGTCATAATCTGCAAGCCCAGGTGGATGATGAGGGCGGCCAGGGCTTGATCGGCTGATATCAAGGATGACCGAACCATTGTTGCGGATACCAAATGCCATGCATCTTTAGTGTTTGGTCCCACTGTATGGAACTCATGTCCTCGATTGGAATAATGGGCAGGGAATGCAACTTGTAGCCGGTCTGGATAGGAT
>JBKJZK010000194.1:0-1846 GCA_046715215.1 Nitrospiraceae bacterium | reverse complement strand
AGCCTCAAGAAGACGGTGGGCGTCGCCTGGTTCGCACCGCTCAGACCGACAGCCAAATACAACGTGCGCTCACCGGTGGTGGGACTCGTGCGGAGATCCGTTCCGCGCCCGGTGGAAACGGCTTGCTGAATTTCCGGTCGCGCCAGGTGGTTCTCAAGCGTGGCGAGGGTCCTATCAGAGACAGCGCTGTCGGCCAACACCCTTCCATCGGGAGCAATGACGGTCACGCGTGCGAGGGCTCGCGCGCTGAGATCTCGTACGGCTGCCTGTAATTGGGGGGTCGAAGACAGCGCGCCTGATTGCGTCAGAAGCGGCTGCAGCCCGTATGCGACGAGACTGGTTCGAGCTTCCAGTATCTGGCCCGATTGGACAATCTCCTGTTGGTCAAGGGAGCGAACCGCCAATGCCCGGGCGATGAGTAGCCCACAGGCGAGGACCAGCAGGGTTCCGATAGTGACCTTCCATCGGATGGAGAGTGTCATAGGGACAGTGACGGGTGATGAGTGATGAGTGAAGGGTAGTGGGTCTTTACCCATCACTCTTCACCCATGACTCATCACTGCTCCTTCAGTTTATACCCCAGGGATTTGACCGACATAATCGCCTCGATGAGCGAGGGGAGTTTCTGCTTGAGTCTTCGGATGTGGACGTCGACCGTCCGCGTCGTTCCGTAGTAATCGTATCCCCAGACGGTATTGAGGAGAATGTCTCTTGTCAGGACTCTGCCGGGATTGCGCAAGAGCTGCTCGAGCAGGCCGAATTCTTTTGCTGTGAGTGGGACTTCCATCTTCTTCACGGTGACTTCGTGCCGCGCGAGATCCATGACGAGATTCCCATAGCGGTAGTGGTCCGGGCTGTCATCCGGTTTCCGCTCAAGCCGCCGAAAGAGGGCCTTGATGCGGGCAACCAGAGTCTTGGGGCTAAACGGTTTGGTGACATAGTCGTCGGCTCCCAGCTCCAGGCCAATGATGGTGTCCGACTCCTCGGCTTTGGCGGTCAACATGATGATGGGGAGCATCGCGGTCGCCGGAGCCGATCGAAGGCGTTTACAGACCTCGAGGCCGTCGATCTCGGGCAGCATCAAGTCGAGGACGACCAAATCAGGCTTCTCCTGTTTCACTTGCTGGAGGCCTTCCATACCGGTCGTGGCCGACAGGGTTCGAAAGCCTTCTTTCTCCAAATACAGTTTGACCAGTTGGAGAATGTCGCGCTCATCTTCAACGATGAGGATTTTCTTACTTGCAGGGCTTGGCATAGCTAGGAGTCTGCGGAAAACCTATTGTGGCACGGTGGAAATTCAATGGTCCGCACATCTAGAACAACAGGAGCATCCTGCTGGTGGTGAGAGCCTACGAGGGAGAAGGCATTGTGTCAAGACGGGCAGGGAAGAGAGGCGCGGGGCAATTGTGTTGACGGGGTCGGCTGCTCTGACGTAAGGTGGACGCCAGTGATGTGTGGGGACGTGGGTACGAATGTGGCCATGTCCGGTGTGAAGGAAAGGCAACCGTCATGAAGATCTATCTCGCCAATCCACGAGGGTTTTGCGCCGGAGTCGACCGGGCGATCGATATCGTCGATCTTTCGCTAAAAAAGTATGGGGCGCCCATCTATGTCCGACACGAAATCGTTCATAGCCGGCATGTCGTGAACTCGCTCCGCACCAAGGGTGCCGTGTTTGTAGAGGAGTTGGGAGAAGTGCCGGAAGGTTCGGTCGTGATCTTCAGTGCCCATGGGGTCGCCAAGTCGGTCTGGGACGAAGCGAATCGGCGGCGGCTGCATGTGATCGATGCCACCTGTCCGTTGGTCATCAAAGTGCATAACGAGGTCAACCGCGACTATACGCAGG
>JBKJZK010000193.1:0-2903 GCA_046715215.1 Nitrospiraceae bacterium | reverse complement strand
GAGGTCTTCCTGCCATGCCTCAATGCGGCGGCGGAGCTTCTTGATGGACTTTCTGAGTATCCCTGCCCGGGCGTTCCGTAGGGTCTCAACGGCTGAAACGGCTTCTGCCCTGTGGTAATGGGCTTCGATGGCAGCCGACAGAGGAAATGGTGATTCCGGGATGTCCTGGCTAAATCGCGTGTGGTCGGCGGCACCTCGTCCTCGTTGCTGGTGAGTGGGAGGAACGTACAGCTGTCCCACAAGATCCTTTGCTCCGCTTAGGTCTCGTCGAACACGGCCTGCCTCGTCGAGTACGAGGAGATTCGATGTACTCCCTGTGAGCTCTGCGACCAATCTGCAGGGACCTTCCTTGGCAGTCAGTACAAGCTGAACGATCCGGTCTCCTTGAATCTGTTCGACCTGGTCGATTCGTGCCCCTTGCAGATGGGCGCGGAGAAATTGACAGAAGGGCAGAGGTGTCGGTGGATTCTGAAAGGCTGCCGTGGTGAAGTGGAGACGGGCGGTTTCGGGGTGGCACGAGATGAGGAGTCGGTGCGTCCGTCCTGGAGCGCGAATCTCAAGCAGAATGGTGCGGGCCGTCGGCTGGTAAATTTTTTGAACCCAACCTCCGGCCAAGGCCGGAGCGAGTTCACCCGTCACCTTCGCAATTTCTGTCGCGGTCAGTGCCACGATTCGCATCCGATCGGCCGCGGTGTTTGAAGAGAGCGGCGTAGATTTACAAATGCGTGAGGAAATTCCCTCACTCAGGCGTTGGCTCGTGGACTAGCAGGCTGCGGGAAAACCATTTCGGCACAGTAGAACTTCGAGGGCCTGCACGTCTGCGACAAGTCCCCGCAGGATAGCCGTGCGAGACAGCCTGAGGTCGAGGTCAAGGTTGAGCGAAGATCAGATTCTTTTTTTCTCAGCCTTGACCAGAGTCTTAACCTTCCGGAAGGCTGGCGGACTTTTTCAGCATCCTGCCAGGTCGTTTTTGCCGCATGGGTCAATATGTCACGCATATAAGCGGTTTAGGCCGAACGTTGTTCGGCCCTACTCTACGATTCATGGCGAAAACACGCAAGCAGCCGCAGTAACACCCGTGGCATTGCGATTGCTATCTTTAGAGCAGGTAAACGGCTGGTCACACGTCTGCTAAGGCTGCGGAAAACTATTGTGGCACAGTGGAAATTCAATGGTCCGCACGTTTGAGACAACAGGAGAATTGACCTTTCTACTGCGGCGAACGATCCGCGACCATCTGCGTCGTTCTCGGCCCGCTCCCAAGAACCGTGAAACGAGGGTCAGCCTCGGACCTGCGGCCTCGCATCTAGCCGCACCTCCTTCGCCTCGTCACGAACAGCAATGTCGGACAGGCTCCTAGCTATCGACGTTCAATCTTGTTCATCCAGCTGAATGTTTTAGTCTCTCTGTTCAGCGGGACTGATAGGGCTTGTTCCGCCGGCCTGTCGATAACCGCAAATAACTCGATAGATTGCAGGTGATGTGTGAGGCTCGCCAGTAAGGGCATTTTTCTTGCTGAAACACATCTTCATGAAACTCGCCTCTATGACAGAAACCTTCGATCTGGCGACGGCCCCAGCCGGTAGCCGGCGTGATTGGGTGCGTGTCATGACCCTCAGTCTAGTTGTGACCGCGTCTTATCTGCTGCAAGGTTGCCTCGCAGGAGCCTGGGTGGCACTGGTGGCAGTGGATACGGTGGATTCAATGAGGAGCAGTCATATTACCTTTTGGCCGTTCGAGCAATCATGGGTGGCGCAGCAGGACCAATCGGGCGATGCTGTCCACAATTCGAAGGTGACGAGCGTCGCGGTGCTTCCGGTTGAGGGCGATCCGGAGATGGGCGCGCGGCTTGCCACCTTGTTACAGCAGGAAACCACGTTGCGCGTCGAGTCCCCGGCGACCATCGCGGCTGGAATCTCCGCAGCCGATCCGCGTTCGGCAAAAGCCGATGAGGCAGATCGCAGTGCCCTGGCCAAAGAGGTCACGCGGGATCTGGGCGTCGATACCGTTCTCGTCAGCCGCGTTGCCGGCTCGCCCTCTCATCCGAGCGAGTGGGGGTGGAAAGCAGAGGGCGCACGACGCCTCTATCTATACCTCGTGGATCACGACGGCCATCTGCTCTGGAAGGATGAACTGCCCTTCACGCTGGTAGAAGGCTCCACACCGCCGCTGGAAGCAACCGTGCAGACTGATCTCAGCCATCACGTGATGCAACATGTCAAAGAACTGCACCTGGATGAACTCGGCTACCTACCGAAGAAAATCTTATAGCAGCGTGCTGAAAACGTCACTCTTCTCACCCGCCCGACCCCGGCGCGCCGAGACGCGCCTGTTCCCATGCAGCGTTCTCGCATCGTTCAGATCCTCAACGGGGACCCGGCCGCCTCACTAACTCGGCGGCGCGCACAGACGTGGTGCTCCTTATTCGTCGCACCGTGCGCCCCAGAGGGTAAGGCCTCGGCCCTTCACTCGCTGCGGCCTTGCTGGTCGGGATTTTTGAGCACACTGCAGGAGTGTTCTCTGCTTTGTTACACATGCGAGCCCTCGAAATTCTAGCGTGCCAAAGTAGTTTTTCCGCGGTCTCCTAACCCTTCTTGCAGCGCTCCCTCTCCTCCGGTACAGTCTAGTCCGCATGATTCATGACGGTTCGTCGCGAAATCGCTGAGCCGCATCGCGAGACCGGCGCGCGGAGCCGTGAAGACCCGATGCGTACTCGTGCAGTACGGTGAGGGTCCGAGAGGCGAGCCCGCGGCCGAAGGCTCGTCGTAGCAGCAGATCGGCGATTGCAGCAGAAGCGCTCATGAGTCATGCGGACTAACTCCTTCATCTCGGAGCTTGCGTTCTCCATGCCGTTGCTCGATGTGCCATTACTGGCTTGTCTTCAGGAAGAGTTTCGCCTGTCG
>JBKJZK010000192.1:0-2938 GCA_046715215.1 Nitrospiraceae bacterium | reverse complement strand
ATCAAGCCATCTGTGTTCCAATCTGCCCGACCGGCGCCTGGCTCTCGACTCCCCCCTATAAGTTCGACGCCTCCCGCTGTCTGGAAGGCTGTCGCCTCTGCCTGGATGCTTGTCCCTCGCAGGCGATTTTTGCTGTGTTCAAGAAAGGGGAGAAGTTGCTGGAGCCGCAAAAAAAGACGGGGTAGCCTGGCCGTCCCCTTTGCTCGCGCAACGCGCGGCCTCAGAAGGCCCTCGTTGGACGCGCGCAGTTGGGGATCAGCCTGCCCACCCCTTGAGAAAGACGAAGAGAAAAAAATCGGTCAGTTCCAGCTTTCCTTCCCCACAGAGCAGGCTTGCGAATCTCGCTCTTCCGGCGAAAGTCCGCGCCAAGGCCCTGACACACCCTTGATGAGAGATCGATAGACCGGAGTGTATAGACGTCGTGGGGCTGACGAACGGCATGGATCTCGGCAACACCATCAAGCGTTGCACCTGAACAGCTGGCTGTGGCTCTGTCTCATTCCCTGCAGGCTTCTATAAGACGCTGCCAACTGGCAGCATGCCGTTGCCCGCTCCTTCTTACAGCTTTTGCGAATGTGTATAGCGCGATGGCGCGTACCTCACCGTGCCTCCGTTCCAGCCCTGGCAGCGCAGAAACTGGGCAGAATAAAGAAGAATCAGCTTGCGCTCGGCAACTACGGTTGCCATCGCCGCCGATCCGTTTCCCTTCGATGTGAGAGTCTGTAAGACGACAGGGCGTTGCGGGCAGCTGTTAAATTCTGCTGCCCGCAGTCTTGGCTATGGCTCCAGCGTAAAGTCCTGGTCCAGATTATCACCAGCAGCAATATTGACGGTTGACGGTGCTGGAGTTTGAGTTGTGTACGCCACAGTGGGCGTCTGCACGGAACCGTGGATGGAATACGCTCCGGCATTCGCTGCTTGCCCAGTGGCATCCGGCGTGATCGGCAAGGCCCCATACGATGCCAGCGACGGCGCCGCAGTGGGAAGCACCAATCCATACCCAAAATCGCCGACTGGATCCGCACCGTCATTGACCGTCGCGACCTGCGATCTCACCGTGACAGTTGGCCCACCGGAAAGGGCCTGTTTCGCAGCAACGGTAACGGTAGCGTCGTCACGATCATCAACAGCAGGCAGAGGAGGCGGGTTTATCAACGTCACGGCGTCGCCAATCGTGTGAAATGCGGAGGGCTGCAACTGGAACGGCTGGGCCTGAGTGCTAATGGGGGTAATGCTAGTGCTGCTGGAGACTGGCACTCCCGAAATCACGGCAGTCGCACAGCACGTATTGGTTGGGCTATTTTTCGCTGTGATCACGACGTCGTAATTTGTTGGCGTAAGATGGGCGAGGAAAAATTTACCGGTTTGGGTGTTGGGCACCGTCGCACGGACAACTTCACCGTTTACCTGGGCCGACACGACAACATTGTTGCCAAGCAGGGCCTTATCGACAAAACCGTCGATGCCGTTCAACACATAGGGGATGACCTTGATCACAGGCTTCAGTATGTACTTGCCGCTCCCAGTCCTCACAATTGAGTGACAGGCGTCAAAGTCCAACAAGAGATCGACACGTTGCCCGGAATTCACGGTGAACTGGTGGATCAATTTAATTCCGCTTTGTACTGCACTGGGCGTGACGAGCGCAATCTCCCGGGTTGGGTCTGACGACAGGACAACTGAATTGGCCAATGACGGACCAGTGTTACGGTCCAAGACCAGGCGTAGTTGTGTGTAATGGCCTGCCGCCAACGGTGTCTCGCCAAGGCTTTCGAGCGCGAATTTGGGAGCTAGTGTAGAGTCGTTGAGGTCGAGCAGGTTGATTTTCCGCGCAGGGTTGAGAGTGATGTCGGTCCAGCCGGCAGCGTCCTCGGAAGCATTGTCGCTTTGATGCACCCGCACTTTGCTGACGGTGACATTCACTTCATCAAAGCCGCAGGCTGGTGCATCGGTCAGCGAAATGGCCAGGACACCGGGTTGCGTGCTACCGCCACCGTCACTGCCGCATCCGGCAACCAAGCCGGCCAGCAGCAATCCCATCAACCCTATGAGCGATTTGTAATAGTTCTTGGACTTCATGTTTTACCACCTGTTCTGTTAATTTTTTTCCACATCAGCATTCAGACCGTCTGTCAGCAATACAATATCTTGGACTAGCGATCCGCATCGCGATCATTGGAACGTTATCCCCGTAGCCTTAAGCAAATTTCGTGCTGGGTTCATGTTATGCGAAACAATCCGTAACTCTTTCTATACCGGCGCCTTCGTCAAACTCCACGCCCTTTACTTAATGCTATATAAAACAATCGGCTACGATCACACACCAAACGGTCAAATCCCATCTTGTAAATATTCTCTTCATGCGTCGCCTTCTTGCAATTCCCCGTTAGTAGGTAAAGCTGGTGTTTGTATCTCCATACAAACCTAGCCGTATTATTTTTATTATTTGCGGCGTTCGTTATTCACTGCTCGTTTCATTTATGAACCGGGATTGAAATGAGAGGAGTATTACCGCGGGAGTAGAACTTGAATTACTTTACGAGCGGGAAGATGACGGAAGGTGCTGGTCAACCAGAGAGAAGCCTCCCGTCCGGTTGGCCTGAACCTGCATGCGAACCCTTGCTGCCAAAAACTAGACGATCTGCTTCCTCAAATGTCCCCAATACGCAGTCCCTACATATCCGCAGGCGCCGGTGGAGGTGGTAAGCGCTAGGATCTGGTAGACCTTGCTGCGGGGGATTTTGACTTTCACGGCGGGGTTCAGGAGATCGGGCGAGTTCATGACCAGCTTCAGCGATTCGCCGGCGGAAAGAATCGGCCACATGCATGACAACCGTAGACGAGTTTCATATCGTGGAATCGCCATGGCGTAGAGCCAGCCTTGGTCAAGATGCTCCACCGCCATACGGACAAGTTTGCTCAGGACCGGCTGAAAACG
>JBKJZK010000191.1:0-2684 GCA_046715215.1 Nitrospiraceae bacterium | reverse complement strand
CCCCAATCATGCCGCAATGCTCAAGATCGGCGGCTTCATGTTCCTGGTTGCCGCCGGCCTGTCAGGGTACGGGAATTGGTTGCCACAGGTCGAAGGCGGCTTTCCTCCTAAGGAAGAAAAGCTTGATTTCAGTTCGATGACCGCTCAGCAACTTGCCGATGAAGGCGAGAAGATCATTTTCGGTGGAATTGGAAAGAACAAAGAACAGGGCGCGGTCGGCAAAGGCCAGTGTCCTCTCTGTCATGCGTTCCATGCAGGGATGCTCGGTGAACGCGCTCCCAACTTGCTTGGCCTTCCAGAGCGAGCGGGCAAGGACCGGTTAGAAGATCCCAAATATAGTAAGGGCAAGCCACAGGCTAGAGAGTATGACGCAAAGGAATCATTCCCAGGGGCCGGGACTGCGGAAAATGCTCAGGAATATATCGCTGAGTCCCACTCGTGCCCGAGCTGTTATGTCGTTGTCGGCTACGGCGTCAAGGGAACGAACGATAAAACAAGCCCGATGCCTCCCATTCACAAACCACCGATCTCGTTGAGTCTTCCTGAGTTGGCGGCCGTGGACACCTGGTTGTGGGTCCGCGAAGGGCGGGACGCTCCGTCATACGAAGAGATTATCAAATCGTATGAGAAGTTTATTCCCGAGGCTGACCGGCCTAAACAACAGGAAGATGCGCCGGCAGGTGCGGCAAGCGCACTCATGGCGGATGGGACCGAGACGATCGATCAGATTTTTACCAAGGCAACATGCATCATGTGCCATACGATTCCGGGCATCCCTGGCGCAGTTGGCAAACAAGGTCCCGTGCTGGAAGAGGGGACGAACGCGCCGAACCGAATCAAGGATCCCGCATACAAGGGGACCGCGCATAACACCCAAGAGTACATCATGGAGTCCGTGGTATCACCCAGTACGTACGTTGTAAAAGGAATTCCCGACAACCTGATGCCGAAGGTCTTCGGGCAGAAATTGAGCGCAGGCGCTCTGAAAAAGATCGTCGATTATCTGTCGCAGGTGAAAGCGGGTTCGCCGCCACCGAAGCTTTCATAATCGTGGCGATCTCTCTCTTTTGTCGAGCAATGGGAGTTTACCGATGAAAGCATTAATGTCAGTCGGGGCACTCATAGGGGTCGTTGGAATACTCCTGCTTGCCGGAATGACCGTGGGTATCGGTCCGTCGAATACCGTGCGCCTGATCGAAGGGTACATGCCGGTCCAAGTGATCTTGGAGCTCACGCTGTTCGTGGCGGGCTTTACAGGGATTAGCTATATGATGGCGTCCATGGGAATGGCGTTCCCGCGGTTCTGGCAGGGGATTCTTTTTTGGGCTTTTATTCTCCTGTATCTGAAGTATCGTGTGTATCCCCCGATTCCGTTCAGCGTTCGCGCAATGTATGGGACGGTCTCCCTTGTGGCTGTTTTCATGTGGGTTTCTGCGAACGAAGAAGATTGGAAGAAGTTCAAGCAGCCGATTATGAACGTCTTGGATGCCAAGACCGGGGGAATCAGGATATTGCGTTATGCCTATCTGATTGTTCTGCCGATCTTGATCGGCGGGTTTTCATACAACGCGATGGTCCCGAAATCAGAGGAGCCAATTGAGTTGCGGACGGTGCATCCTGCGCCACCAGCCAGTACCAAGGTGCATGGGAAAACCTACACACTTCAAACGTCGCAGAACCCCTATCGTGTCAATGCAGAAGGCAAGTACGATCAGGAGTATAGCAACGCGAATATTGTGGAACAGGGCATGGGCCGCTTGATGAAGCCGAATGCCAATCCCTGGGATAAGGATGCTCAAGGGTACCTCAAATATGTGCGTGAGGGCGGAGAGATCTTCTATCAAAACTGCCACTTCTGCCATGGTGACAATCTGAACGGCCGCGGTCTCCATGCCTTCGCGTTCAATCCGATCCCGGCGAACTTTACTGATCCCGGTACGATTGCGCAATTACAGGAAACGTTCATCTTCTGGCGCGTGTCCAAGGGTGGAATCGGCTTGCCGAACGAAGGATTCCCTTGGGCCTCGGTGATGCCACCATGGGAACAGCATCTGACTGTGGACGAAATCTGGAAAGTCGTCCTGTTCGAATATTGGCACACGGGGTATTACCCCCGGACCTGGGACTAGTTGTCCACAGGAATTTATAGCCGACCTGGATTCACGACATGAGGGAGACCATGAAGAATTCGTTTAGTCTGAAGGCGGGGACGCTCCTCACGACTGCCTTCGGAATCATCCTGGTCTCCGGAAGCACCGGGGGCTTGACCTTTGCCGCAGATGCTACTCTTCCTGCGGGCTTCACGAAAGGCGAATTAGCACCGGAGGCTCCTGCCGACATGATCGAAGCAGGGAAGCGGGTCTACTTCACCAAGTGTGTCTGGTGTCACGGGGTCGATGGCGCGGGCGATGGACCCGGTGCCGATCGTCTCTGGCCGCGTCCCCGCAATTTCAATCAGGGGACGTTCAAGATTCGGCACACGGCCAGCGGTGAGTTGCCGTTGTTCGATGCCAAGAAACCCACTCCAGGCCAGAACGATCTGTTTGAGACTGTCACACACGGTCTGCCGGGTTCCGCCATGCCGTCCTGGGAAGGCATTCTGACGGAAGAGCAACGGCTCCAAGTGTTGTCATTCGTCACCACCCAGCTTGTGAAAGATCGAAAATTTACCGACAAGCAGTCAG
>JBKJZK010000190.1:0-2309 GCA_046715215.1 Nitrospiraceae bacterium | reverse complement strand
AGCTGCCCGATAGCCGTCGCCACAGACAGGGTGCCCGTTTGCACCTTGGTGAGCAGTCGTTTAAGCGCCTCAGGATTCATGCCTTCCCTTTCTCCGGCTTTGCGTCGCGCTCCATCAGATCAGTCACTGCCTTGCGGCACGACTTGCCTTCGAACAACACCGCGTTGATCTCTTGCACGATCGGCATGTCGACATGATGACGTCGCGCTAATCCTAACGCCGCCTTCGCCGTCCGCACACCTTCGGCCACGGCCTGCATGCTTCCGAGGATCGTCTCCAGCCGCTCGCCCTTCCCCAGTCTCACGCCGACCGCGTGATTCCGACTCAAGGCTCCGGTGCAGGTCAACACCAAGTCGCCGACGCCGGACAGCCCGTAGAACGTTCGTGGATCCGCGCCCATCGCGACGCCCAACCGCACCATTTCAGCTAATCCTCTCGTAATCAACGCGGCCCGCGCATTATGACCGAGATCCAATCCATCCACCACGCCGGCTGCGAGCGCCATCACATTCTTGAGCGCGCCGCCGAGCTGGACACCCAGCACATCGCTGTCGGCGTACACCCGAAAGGCCGGTGTCATCAGCGCGGCCTGGAATCTCTTGACCAGTCCCTTGTTGCGCCCGGCTATACAAAGAGCCGCCGGTTTCCCTGCGCTGACTTCTGTCGCGAAGCTCGGACCTGACAACACCATGAGGTCCCGTTGCATGGCAGGAGGAAGTACGTCGGTCATGACCTGAGTCATCAGATTCAACGTATCTTCTTCAACCCCCTTCGTCGCGCTGATGAAGGGGATCGAGGTGGAAAGGGAGCGGACCAGCTCGCGCAACACAAGACGTGCAACGTGGGACGGCACCACAAAAAGCAGTCCCTCGCACTGTTCGGTGAGATCCGCCAACGATCCGGTGGCGACGAGCAATGTGGGGAGCGCGACACCGGGCAGAAAGACCGGATTCTCGTGTTTCCCGTTGATCGCATCCACAACCTCTCGTTCATAGGCCCAGATCCGAATTTCCAGACCTTTCTCCGCCAGATGTTTCGCCAGGGTAGTACCCCAGGCACCGGCCCCGATGACTCCTATGCGGGTAATAGTCTGCATGAAGTGGATCAGCTACCCTAGCAGGCTGCAAAAAAAGACGTCTGGCGATCCATGAAACGTGAATCGTCAAACGTGAAAGGTTTCGGAGGAAGAGCACTCGGCAATCCTACGTTTCACCTTTCACGTCTCACGTTTCTTGAGACCGTAGGAACGCCGCTGGAGGAGTTTTTCAACATCCTGCCAAGGCCGAGCGGATTATAGGAAGCGGTTCTTTCACCTGTCAATGAATGAAAGACGGTCTCTGAAATTTATCAAGTCAAGTCGGGCTCCCCAGCCCTGCCAAACAGGGTCGAGAGACGGAGTGGCACGTGCCTTGCTCTCTTTACGTATGATTTCACAATTTCCTTCGTCCGGAGGCACCGGACGATTAGTATGAGTTCGACATCATTACAGGTGAAAGTGAGGCAGATGGCATGAAAACCACACAAATGACAAGGCGTTTCGTGATTACGAGTCTACTGACCGTCCTGGCGCCGATTGTCCTCTTCGCGCCTCAGGCGTATGCAGAATCATACGTGTCGGGGCAGCTCGGGATGACCTTTCCCCAAGCCCTCAGCAGCGGCGACGTCACACAGCACGGCCTCGGCGGCTTTAGCGTCTCCGAGCAACCGCTGAAAAACTCGCTCATGCTCGGCGCCAAATTAGGTCATTACTTTTCACGAGCAAAATGGATCGGCATCGAATCGGGACTTTCTTTTGCCAACCCCCATATCAAGGAAGGCTCCATTACCCTTTCAAATAGTAATGGTTCCGCTTCCGGCACATTCGGTGGTGTCCACCAGCGAATGATTATTTGGGACGTGGCCACCCTGATGTTCCGCCTTCCTGGCTATCGCCTCCAGCCCTATGTCGGTATCGGCCCTGCGCTATTCTTGGGGAAGCTGAGTGGCCCCGACGCCCCTCCAGGGCAGTCGGCTACCATGATAGGGTTGAATGCCGAATTGGGCGCCCGCTATTACATCACCCGTAGGTGGGCTCTGTTTGGAGAAGGACAATACCACCGTGCCCGTTTAGGCTATACCTCGAATGATGACGACGCCGCGGCTGACCCATTTGGATTTCGCGCGACCTACAGTGCGCTCACGTTCAGCCTCGGCGCCAGCTACCACTTCTGACGATAAACCACCCACTCCCGCTTACATCTAGCAGTCTGCGAAAAAACTATTGGGGCACGGTGGATAGTCAATTGCCTGCACAGTGAGGGCAACAGGAG
>JBKJZK010000189.1:0-3335 GCA_046715215.1 Nitrospiraceae bacterium | reverse complement strand
TGCTCATCGACGCCGGCCGGCGACATCATGAAGCCGATCCAGGAATTCGCCAGGAACATGAGCAATGTACCGATCACGTTCAAGACCACGGACATGCTCAAGTGAATCCATTTGAGGAACCCGTCTGTCATCTTGTCCCAGCCGTAGTAGTAGATGTACAGAGTTCCGCTCTCTGCCACGAACATCAGCGCATAGATATGCATGACCGGGCGGAAAATACTGGATAAGTAGCCGAAGAATGCAGGATAGAGGGTCAGGAAGGTGAAGATCAGGATACCGCCTAGAATCGCGGTCAGCGAATAGGCTGTCAGACTGATCTTGATGAAGTCATGGGCGAGTTGGTCATACCGCTTCGCCATCGCCTTATCCTTCGTCACCACCCCCATGAACTCAATCACCATGCAGAAAATTGGGACCGCGAGCACGAAACTTCCGTAATAGAGGTGCTGCTGGTTCGCAAACCAGAGCAACACGCGGCTCTCGAAGTTGTACCGCGGATAATCCCGAGGACCATCGACGGTCTTGGGAGCAGGGGCACCGACAACGATACCCTCCGTCTTATAATAGACGTCTCGCCCCTTCTCGACCTTCGCCTCACCCTCCTTCTTCACCGCATCAGGTGCATCCGCGCCAATAGCCAGTGACGGAAGCGATACGGCGATGGGGAGCAGGAGAAGGCCAATCATCGCGCAAAGCGCCATGATTGAGAACAGCTTCTTCCCGGCTACACGGCCCATGAAATACCTCCTTGATGCATTCCGAAAAAGACCCATACCATTTATCCCAATTACCCCAATCAAACAAACCCGAATTGGAGCAGAACAACTACCAGCCTCTACTTTCGGAAAAGGTACCAGTAGTCCAGCCCCTGCGACTCCATCAGAAAGTGGTCGACTGCCGTAAAATACGCGATGCAGACGACTAAAGACACCACCACGTACACGATTGTCATACCCATCGCATTCCCTCCCTCAGACCTTGCGGACGTTCAAAGAAGTCCCAGCGCTACAGCGGCCCTGCTTAGCAGGGGCACTGAATCCCGGCGAACCAATAAAAAAACCACAGGCCCACCGCGCACGTAATGTAAAAAATCATCTTGCCGATTTTGACTTTTAGCTCGCTATCCGCTGTTGCCGTGGCCATCGCGTCTCCTTCTCCTGATGCAAAACAGTCCCGAATCAGCTCAGCGAATTTCTTGACACGCAGATATCCGTATGTTATTCAAAATTCCTTGCCGTACACGAAAAATCAGGGGAAACTCGATGAAAAAAAAATCAAAAGTGTTCGACATTATAGTTTTGGCTGGTATGGTTGTCAATATACTTTTGGCCGTGTTCCTCATTCTCTACTACTTTGATTTCTTGTAGATTTCGCATCGTTTTCCCCTTCACCTCTTCTCTGATTTCGTCCCCGAATCTGCACAGCGAAACCCGATCGTTTCATCGCGAAAGTCCTGCACCATCTTGCTCCTGCTGGTGATGCGAATATCGGCTCCCGTGGTCGCATACCCTCCCCCACGAAGCACCCGAAATACGCCGTGATCCGGGCTCGGCGGGTTCTGTTCGGGGGCCTCCGCAAAATAGCGTTCCGCATACCAGTCGGTCACCCACTCCATCACATTTCCTGCCCCATCCATGACACCATACGGGCTCTTATCGGTCGGAACCGTGCCGACAGATGCTGATACATCATGCCCATCCTGCACCCTGGCCCAATTCGCTCCGTTGGGCTGCTCCACATTACCCCAGGGCCAAAGGCGGCCATCCGGTCCTCGCATGGCCTTCTCCCACTCCGCTTCGGTTGGAAGCCGCTTCCCTTTCCAATGGCAATAGGCCTCCGCATCCTCCCATGACACGTAGACCACGGGCTGATTGATGCCTTGCATCTTGCTCATGTTCTTGGCATAGCGGGCAGGAGGACCGGACTTACGATGTCCAGTCGCATCGACAAATTGCTGGTATTGAAAGTTGGTCACTTCGTACCGATCAATGACAAACGCATCCAGCACCAGCGTGCGCTGCGGCTGTTCATCGAACCCGCCTTCATTGGTCCCCCGGATGAAGGGTCCTGCCGGAACCGAGACCATTTCTTCCCGAACAGGTTCTTCACGAGAAACCCCATCAGGATTGAGCGACCCTGCTGGGGTTGAATCCGTGGAATTACTGGGAGATTCCTCAAACGGGGTCAGCGTGGTGCCGCGGAAGATTCCCATGATAGGAATCGCAGCAAATGCAAGGACAGCAAGAAGAAACAACACCTTGAATTTGGTTTCGAGCATGTCTATTTTGACGCCGCGGGGCTGTCGCCAACCTCCATATCACCCGCACAGCGAAACCCGATCGTAATATCCGTCCGCCATAACTTCGCGGCAAATCGTTTGGAGAGCCGCGCGTTATGCTCGGTCTCTCGCCACGACCCTCCGCGCACGACTTTCAAATCTCCGGTGTCTGGCCCTTTCGGATCGCGATACGGCGCTTTCTGGTAGAAGTGTTCATCATACGAATCCGCGACCCATTCCGCGACGTTCCCCGTCATGTCATAGATTCCATAGGGGCTTCGCCCGGTCTCGAACGACCCGGGAGGCGCGAGATACCGATACCCGTCTTCACTCCCATCCGCATTGGCATTGGCGCGGCCGTTCATGAAGGTGTCGCCCCACGCGTACTTCCGCTTTCCCTCACCACGGCCGGCTTTTTCCCATTCCGCTTCCGTGGGAAGGCGCTTTCCCGCCCATTTGCAATAGTCTGCCGCCTCGTCACATGACATGCTAATCGCCGCAAACTCGGGCTGCAGCAGCTTAGATTGATCGTCTTCAAACACTTCGATCTTTGGCAGCGGCCGTTTGGTCATTTTGGCGAACCGGGCATATTCCTCTTGGGACACCTCTTTCCTGTCGAGATAGAACGCCTTGAGAAACACTTGACGCTCCGGCACTTCATCCGGATCGCCATCTTTGCTGCCCATGATGAACGGGCCTTCGGGCACCTGCACCATTTCCCGGCCTTCATCGCCTGTCTTCGTTTTATACATAGAATAGTCCAGTGAGGGTGCACTGCTGGGCGCAGGGCGAGCTTCGGTCTTGATCGACGAGGCTAGTGCTTTCATCTGCTTCGCCTTGTAGGACTCATAGACCAGCAAGCTAATCATCAGTACAATCGACCCAAAGACAAACACGATCGAGCCGATGAGCACTCCCCTATTTTCCATCGCGTCTCATGCTCCTCCGATTGCAGCCTTCTTCTTTGCCGCGCGCATATCCAACAACATCGAGATCTGCACACCGAGAAATCCACCCATGGCGGCGCCGGCCCCCGCGCCCACGGATATTCTCTCCG
>JBKJZK010000188.1:0-4037 GCA_046715215.1 Nitrospiraceae bacterium | reverse complement strand
ACGCAAGCGAATGACGGTCGTCCGAGAATTGAAGACGGGCGCAGTCGCCTTCGTAAAAGGCGCGCCGGATATCTTGCTTCAGTGCTGTACCCATCGCATGACGTCCGAGGGGCTCCACGAGCCGTTGGTTGACTCGCTACGGCAACGCATCCTGTCGGCCAACGATTCCTTGGCCGCCGAGGCGCTCCGGGTGATGGGACTCGCTCGTCGATCCCTGCCGGGTCATCCTCTTGGCTATGACGCCGACGATCTCGAACGCGACTTGGTGTTTCTCGGGCTTGTCGCCATGAGGGATCCGCTGAGACCGGAAGCCAATGCGGCGATGCAGGTCTGTCGTGAAGCGGGCATCCGAATCGTGATGATCACGGGCGATCACAAACAAACTGCAGTGGCGATCGCCACGGAATTGGGTCTGATCGATGATCGGGAAGGCGCCCTATCCGGGTTGGAACTCGATCAATGGAGCGACGAGCGTTTGCGTGAAGGCGTGGATCAGATCTCTGTCTATGCGCGCGTCACCGCCGAGCACAAGCTGCGGATCGTGCGAGCGTGGAAAGCTCGCGGCTCGGTCGTGGCGATGACCGGCGACGGCGTCAATGACGCCCCCGCGATCAAAGAAGCAGACATTGGGATTGCCATGGGCCTGACCGGAACGGACGTGGCGCGGGAAGCGTCGGATATCGTGGTGACCGATGACAACTTTGCCTCCATCGCGGCGGCGGTCGAAGCGGGACGGGGCATTTATGACAATATCGTCAAGGCGGTACAGTATCTGTTATCAGGAAATATCGGAGAGATCCTGGTCATGCTCTGTGCGACCGCCTTCGGACTTCCATTGCCTCTGCTTCCCGTCCACATTCTCTGGATCAACCTCGTGACCGATAGTCTGCCGGCCCTGGCGCTCGTCGTAGAGCCCGCTGCCGTCTCAGTCATGCGTCGAGCCCCACGCCACCCCAACGCCACGATCTTGGATCGGAGTCGACTCGTCTTGATCTGCGCGCAAGGATGTTTCATCGCCGCCATCACCATCGGCGCCTTCGTCTACCTCCTCTACGGACTCAACACCGATCTGGCTCAGGCCCGGACCGCCGCCTTCACCGTATTGGTGGTGGCTCATCTGGTGCATGCGTTCAACTGTCGCAGCAACGAGGAGTCGGTGTTCACGCTCGGCCTGCTGACAAATAAGCCTCTTCTTTGGGCTGTCGGGGGCGCTATCCTGTTACAAATCGCGATTCTCTCGAATGCTCACGGTCGAGAGATCTTTCGAGCCGTTCTCTTGTCTCAGGAGAACTGGGTGCTGGTCCTGGGACTTGGATTCCTGCCACTGGTCGTGATGGAGGCATGGAAATTGGTCCGGCGGTTGTCTGGAAGCGATCAGGCGAGACGGGTCGGACACTAGACCGATGATGCCCGCTTGCTGCCAAGCAAGGACGAAACTCGCTCGCTGGTTTCTTTGACCAGCACACCCATCTTGGAGTGGGAGGGTTCGAAGTCGATGGGGAGATCGTAATGGCGGAGGCGTTCGCTGACGGTGGGGCCGATGGACGCGACGACCATCTTCTTGAGTGCCGCACGAAAGCGCTCCACCTTTCCGCCTATTTCCAGCATCTGCATGAGATGATCCACTTGGGCGGCGTTGGTGATGAGGAGCACAGGCACCTTCTCAGCGATGACTTCGTCGAGTGCCTGTCTGAGCGGCCCCAGATCTTGCGGGAGCGCCCAGCGATAGATGGGAACCTGAAAGACCTCGGCCCCGCGCTGTTTCAAGGCTTCCAGCAAATCTAGATTTGACGCCCCATACTCCTGCACGGCGACGCGGAGCCCCTTGGCGGGGCGGTACTCGTCGAGCGTGGAGACCACTTCAACCCATGTGTTCGGTTCGGGCACCGTCAGCGTCGGTTGGAGACCAAAAGCCTTGAGGGCTGCGACCGGCTTGGGTCCTCGGGCAACGATGGCCGTCTGTTTGAGGGCTGCCACAATCGACGACCAGGGATAGCGCGTTTTGAGGAGATCGAACAGTGCGGTTGTGCCGACGCCGGTAAGAAGGATGAGAATATCGACTCGCATGGTCGTGAGCCGAACTCCAAACTTCAACGCCGCGGAATTGTCATCCAGTGGAATCTCGCGAAGGGCAGGGGTGACGAGCGGGTTTCCCCCGTGGCGCTCTATGAGCCGGGTGATCTCGGCCGCCATGCGGCTTTCGAAGGCGGCGACGGTGAGGCCGTCAAAACTAGATTTGCTCATTGGATCATTTTTTCATTGAAGCATTGTTGGAACGTGCTGTCACCTGGGAGGCCGCGAAAATCGCGAGGAGTTCGTTGGCTTCTTTCCGCAGTTCTAATGCCCAGTCCTGGCCAAGAATTCCGGTTTCTTCAAGAAGCTCAAGCCAGAAGACTGTTTCATCCGCTTCCTCAACAACAATACCGAGCTTTGCCAAAAACTCAGCTCTCGATCTGGCTCTGCAGGTTGCTCGATAGTTTGCAGCTAATGATGTGCCAGAACGCAATACCTGATTGCCGATGACTCGTGCTTCGTTGGTCTTAGGCAGAGATTGGGACAACCGAACGATACGAATTGCGAATCTCTTGGTCCTTGCCTTTAATTCCTCTGCTCGTCCTAAGATCTTCATGCCCAATGAGTCAATCGGCAATGGTGCAATGACCCAATTCCTACTTTGCGTCCATCGCGCACCTGAAGCCCGTCGATTCGTTCCGAATCGTCGGATCGCTGTCCACGCGGGTAAAGATGCGGACCGTCGGGGTCTCGTTCTGCCATCCTGCACCCCGAATGATTTTCTTTGCGCCCGTGTCCGGGCCTTTGGGATCCTTCGCCGGGCTCTTCTCGTAGTAGCGGGCGTCGTACCAGTCGTTGACCCATTCCCATACATTACCGGCCATGTCGTAGGCGCCGAACGGGCTCTTGCCCGCTTCATAGCTCCCGACGGGCATGAGGGTCTTCTCGCCGATCCACCGTTGATTGAAGTTGAGATGTTTTACGGTGGGCTCGACATTGCCCCAGGGGAATCGTCGATCGGCGGTGCCCTTTGCCGCCTTTTCCCATTCGGCTTCGGTCGGGAGTCGTTTGCCCGCCCAGGCGCAATAGGCCTCGGCGTCAAACCAATCCACATTGATCACGGGTCGATCGGCCAATGAATCAGGGATGGCGTCTCCTTGCCAGAGATTTCTCGTCGGGTTCTTGGAATTTTGTGGGACACGATGGCCTGAGGCTTTGACGAACTCCAGATAGCGTCCGTTCGTCGCCTCGAATGCATCGATATAGAAGGTGCCCACAAACACGTCGTGGCGTGGATATTCATCGCGTCCGCCATCCCGATCGCCTCGTGGAACACCCATGGGAAACGAGCCGGCCGGGATCTCAACCATCGGAGCACTGTCTTTGCCCGTCGGTGGCGTGAGCGGAGCCTGAGGAGGTTGATCAGCTGCGAAGAGCGATGACATATTGAGCAGGACACCGAGCACAGTCGAAACAAGCAATGGTTGGACAGACATCGTGACGGACTCCTTGTTCAAGGTAGAAAACGAAACGATCGTACCATAGCTGGGAGAGGAGGTGCAGCCACCGTCCCGATTGAGGTAGGCCGAGCCTCACTACGCATCCTAGTAGGCTACGGAAAAACTCTGTGGGCACGCGAGAACTTCGATGGTCCGAAAATGTGGCACAACAATAGAAGACTTCCGCAGGATGCTCAAAAAGGCTGTCCAGCGATCCGTGAGACGTGAATCGTTAAACGTGAAAGGTTTCGGAGGCAGAACACTCGTCAATCCCACGTTTCACGTTTTACCTTTCACGGTTTTTGAGAGCGACGCTGGCGGACTTTTTCGCATCCTGCTAGGGATTTTCAATTGACGGAGACGAGGTGGCTCCCTACTATACGGACACGATTGAGGATGACTATGGGCACTCCGCTCCATCGAGGGTTACGCCATGTGGCGCTGCGCGTCACGAATCTTGCGCGTTCTCGCACGTTCTATGAGCAGTTGCTGGGAATGAAGGTGGTGTGGGAGCCCGACCACGAC
>JBKJZK010000187.1:0-2004 GCA_046715215.1 Nitrospiraceae bacterium | reverse complement strand
CGGTCACGAACACTTCATCCGCGATATACATGTCATCGCGCGTAAAACGCTCCTCCATCACGGGGATACGCTGCTCCTGCGCCAGATCGATGACGGAGCTTCTGGTGATGCCGTCGAGGATCGAGGTGAGCGGCGTGGTCTTGATCTTCCCTTTACGCACAATGAAGATATTCTCCCCTGTCCCCTCGGACACATACCCTTCGGTATCGAGCAAGATGGCTTCATCGTACCCGTCTGCTTTCGCTTCCCGCTTCGCGAGAATCGAGTTCACGTAGTAGCCGGAGATCTTCCCTCTCGTCATTGAAACATTGACATGATGGCGAGTAAACGACGACACGCGGGCTCGCATCCCATTCGCCAGGGCATCATCCCCGAGATAGGCGCCCCACGTCCAGGCCGCGATGGCCAGCTTGATCGGATTATCGCCGGGATAGACCCCCATCGCTCCGTGCCCGATATAGACGAGCGGGCGGATATAGCAGGCCTCCAGCTTATTCACCCTGACTGTCTCCACGATGGCCGTTGCGACCTGCTTCTTGTCGAAGGGCATCTGCATCATGCCGATATGGGCGGAATCGAACAGCCGATCGACATGTTCTTGCAACCGAAAAATCGCGGAACCGGACTTTCCTTTGTAACAGCGAATCCCCTCGAACGCAGCCAGTCCATAATGGAGCGAATGGGTCATCACGTGGACGTGCGCGTCAGCCCAATTGACAAACGACCCATCCATCCAAATTTTTCCTTGTGGCTCAAGCATAGTCAACGCAGACGAGCACGTGAACCATCGAGCGCGAAATCGAAATATAGCAGCGGGCTGGAAGAAGCGTCAAGCAAACGGGCGGGGCATGGCCCACAGACAGGAATGAACCAAGGAGCAGTTTTTCAGGCGGGCATTTGAGGGGCACGAATCTGCCCGCTCAGTAAGCGGGCGATGGACTTCTCGGCTAACGGACTGATGAGGACAAGATCCAACCCAAAATCATATCTATCCTTCCACCGGACCGTCGCTCGTTCAATCTCTATCGGCGGGCGATCGTCCGCAAATGTGACGCGCAGCGCCAAATCGAGGCCTAGCTCAACCGCATGGTCACCTTGAACACGCATCCCTAATTGAGACAGATTGGTCACGACACCTTTCCCGACACATTCCCCACTGAGATAATAGAGAACTAGCCAGGTCGGTATGCGCCGATAGGGACGGAGCACGAATCGAGTGCCCTTCGGCCTGGAGGGACGAGGCTTCGGTGCTACGGCCATCATTATCTCCAATCCTAGAAATGGCTCAACAGTGAAGGATCATACTTCCCAGGCCCGGAACTGGATAGTCCTCGAACGGGTTAATCCAAAGGAGGGGAGGGGGAAGCCCGGCTGGCCGACCCCTATTCAGCAGTGGAGTCTCATCGATGACCATGCCTATACCTTGACAGGCTTCAAATCCCTATGTTACACAATCATCTTCTCTAAACGGAGACAGGGGCTTATGTACGCAATCATTGAGACAGGCGGCAAGCAGTTTCGGGTCGAAACTGGGTCATTGGTCCAAGTGGAGTCCCTTCCCGGCGAGGTCGGGGGGAAGATCGAACTCGGCCAGGTTCGGCTGGTCCACGGCGACAAGGGTATAGAGGTCGGACAACCGTTGGTCCAAGGGGCCACCGTCAAAGCCGAGATCATCGACCAAGGCCGAACTCGCTCCATCACCATCTTCAAAAAACAACGGCGCAAGAACTATCGGCGGACCAATGGCCATCGCCAGGGCTTCACCAAATTGCGCATTACCGGTATCGAAACGGCCTAACGAGGATCAGTCATGGCAACAAATAAAGGCGGCGGATCGACTAGAAATGGGCGCGATAGCAATCCGCAATATCTTGGGGTCAAGGCCTACGGCGGAGAGACCGTGAAGGCAGGATCAATCCTGATCCGTCAGCGAGGGACGAAGTTCTTTCCTGGTTTCAACGTGGGCCTCGGCAAAGACCACACCCTCTTCGCCCGCATCACAGG
>JBKJZK010000186.1:0-2421 GCA_046715215.1 Nitrospiraceae bacterium | reverse complement strand
AGCGCCCGGTTTGGGCCTCCTGCACCGCATTCACTTCCTGCTTCCCGTTGATCACTTGGAGCACCAGCTGGCCGATCGGCAGATCGAGAGCCGATGAGGGCACGTCGAGATCCAGCGCCTTGGTGAGCGTTTCCATTTTGGCCGAAAAGACTTCAATCCCTGCCACGCCGAATTCAGCCCGCTTGCGCGCCATCGCGGCCACCAGCAGATCGCGTTGTTCCCCCAGCAGCATGTCTTCCCGATAAATCTCATGGCTGATGGCTCGGGCACTGTTTACGGCCAGGGTAATGTGGCCTGCATGCTGCATCCGCGCCACGTCATATGAATCCCGCATGACCTGCTCGATCTCATCGCTGAACCACACATCGACGGCCTTATTCACCAGCCCACTCGCAACCAGCGCAAGGAGCACCGTTGGAATGAGAGAAAAACCGATGAATGCCGCCACCAACTTCGATCGAAATCCCGACCCAAATAGTCGATGCCGCCGCTCGAAGTAGGCCTTGATGAGGTTGCGGGAGAGCAGCAGCAGCAGAACGACAAACCCGATCAGATCGAGGTTGAGGAGGAGGAGCACGAATGCATAGCTGGTCGTCGGCAGAAAGGAGTCCGTGTCCTCACTACCCGGAGCCACGATTTGGGAATAGTAAAAGGTCAGCGCCAGACAGGGGAGCAGTAGAATGAGGATGATCCAGACCGGCCGCAAATGCATCTTCCCGCGTTCCGGCTCCGGGGTAGGCCCAGATAGCCGTGAAGACCGGCCGGCCCCAGCAAGAGGCGGTGCGACTCCGGTCACGGAACCACGGTCCGTCTTTGTCACGGGAAGAGAGCCTGTGTCCTTCTTGATGTCATTCACATCCACATCCAGCATCCCCGGATTGTTGGCGCCACGACGTATGGAAGAAAGAATGCTCACTCTCACCGAATCAGGGGAGCGTCTCCCCACGTCGCATCAACCATAGTGGCTGCTGAGACACGTCTGGGGTCGACAGGCGGCAGGGGTACTACTACTTGGCAGCCAAACTCACGTACTTCATCCGAAGGGCGTAGAGCATATCCCGCAGCACCGCTTGTTCTTCCGTCGTGAGATTGCCCGCGGTCTTGTCTTCCAAGACCGAGAGCAAGTCGATAATGTCTTTCGCTTGCGGCAGATTCGGCGGCATCGGAGGCTGTTGGGGATCCAGCTGTTCCCCCATCAACATCAGCGAGGAGCTGCCAAGAGAAATGACGAAAGATGAAAAGGTGACGGGAATTCCCGAACCCTGGGGCGGATCAGAGGGTGCAGTCTGCTGGTGGGGCTGTATCCCCGAGGCGGCAGGCGACGTGGCGGAGAGACGGTCGGGTCCACTCCCGCCCCGCCGATCCCGAACGACAAATCCTTCTTCCTGTTCTGCGGCCACAGGCCTTTCCCCCGCTCCAGATGCAGCGACAGTACCCTACCATAGGGCCTGAAGCGGCGCAAGCCGCGCCGACCGACGCGCAAGCCGCGCCAGCCGATTGAAGCCTGCCGAGAACCGGGTATAATGAGCACCCAACTGCGCGTGACCATGAGGACGCCGATGTCGGAGCGATTTCATAAACTCGTTAACTTGATGGCTGCGTTGCGCGCGCCGGACGGATGCCCCTGGGATCGCAAGCAAACGCATGAGTCGCTGAAACCCTATCTGCTCGAAGAAACCTACGAAGTATTAGAAATTCTCGACCAACAGGATCGCGCCAAACTCCCGGAGGAACTGGGCGATGTGCTGCTACAAGTGCTCTTTCATAGTCAGATCGCTTCAGAGGCCGGCAGCTTTACCATCGAGGACGTGCTTGAGCAACTAGCCGACAAACTGATTCGACGGCACCCCCACGTATTTGAAAATGGGGCGGCAGACCCGACCCCGACGAATGCCGACCAGGTGGTTGCGCGATGGGAAGATATCAAACGCGTGGAACGCCAGACCTCTGGCCGACCAGACTCGGTGCTCGACGGCGTGCCGCCGACGCTGCCGGCGCTCCTGAGAGCCTATCAAATTCAAGCACGCGCTTCACGCGTCGGTTTCGATTGGACCCACGACGCGAAAGGCTTTGATCAGATCCTCGGCAAGATTGAGGAAGAAATCCAGGAGCTCCGCGTCGCGATCCGAGCCCCCGCATCGAACCAGACAGAGCCCGACGCCGGTGCCGCAACAGCGCGACAAGCGCAGATCGTTTCTGAGTTCGGCGACGTGGTGTTTTCACTCGTGAATCTCGCCCGTTTCATCAAAGTGAACCCGGAAGACGCCCTGCGTCAAGCCGTCAGCCGATTCGTCGAACGATTTCAATTCATCGAATCCCAGGCGACCGCGTCGGGCCGTACGGTTGGAGAACTCTCGTTTGTAGAAATGGATCGACTGTGGGACGAAGCCAAGAAGCAGGGTCCTGCCACCGTCACCGAGG
>JBKJZK010000185.1:0-7623 GCA_046715215.1 Nitrospiraceae bacterium | reverse complement strand
GGGAAACGATCGCATGGCTCTCGTCCGTCGGACGGCCGCCCATCGTGGTGGCGACGAAAGTGGACAAGTTAAAAATGAGCGAGCGCGTCGGTGCGCTTCGTCGGCTGCAGGAAGGGTTGGGATTGGTCGAGGGCGACGAAGCTATTCCTTACTCTTCGGTGACGGGCGAGGGGCGGGAGCGGTTGTGGGCGGTCCTGAAAGAGCGGATTCGAACTTGATCTCGATGTAGGCCTTGTTCTTGAGGTCGGCCAGCCATGATTGGAAGACATCTTCGCTTTTCTGCTGAAAGACGAGTCCCTGGATTTCAGTGCGGACTTGCTCATAGGGGCGGAACTGTTTGGGTGTCTTGTCCTCCAGGCGCACGATATGAAAGCCTTCCGAGGTCTCGATCATATCCGAGATGCCGCCGGGTACCAGGGTTGCGATGGTACGCTCTATTTCCGGTAAGAGCTCTCCCTGACGCACCAAGCCCAGGTGTCCTCCGTGCGAGGCGTTCGGGCCGTCTGAAAAGCGCAACGCCAAATCCTCGAGGGACTCCCCCTGCTTGAGCCGCACCATCACCTCACGAACTTTCTCCTTCGCGTCGGCCGTATCGTCCGCTGAGCGGGGCTGAATGAAAATCTCGCTGAGCGTGTATTCCTCCGAGAGCGCAAACCGATCGCGGTGTTCCTGGAAGTACCGTTTCATGTCGGAGTCTGCGACCATCACCCCACTCCGCACCTCGCGGTCGACGATCCGGAGCAGCGTCAGCTGTTCTCGGACATTTTTCATGTCTGCCGGATTCGTCTCCTCGATCGTCCGCCCCTGTTGCTTCATCTGCTGAACCGCTTGCCGAACTTCCTGATCGGTGACCGCGATGCCTCGCGCCTTGGCTTCCTGGAGTTGCAACTTGCGCTCAATCATCGAGGTCAGCGCCATGTACTCCGCCGTCTTGAGCTGACGCGCCAGTACGTCGCCTCGATACTCTTTCTGAATCCGCTCCCGCTCCGGGGCGAGTTCCCGTTTCATCTCGGACAGCAGGATGAGGTCCGAGTTGACGATCGCGATAATCCCGTCTTCCACCTGTGCGGCTGAAAGAAGGGACGCCTGTGCGATCAGGCCGAGCGCGAAGAAGACCATGTGTCTCAGCCAGTCTGCCATCGTGATGAACGGACGGATCGTGATCATGGACATGGGACTCGCTACGCACCGATGGGATCGGCCGGTCGGTGAAGGTTCGATGGATTGTACACGAATTGGGGAGGACTTGAGGGCAATCTCGATCCGTGACGAGTCAGTGTGTGCCGACGTCGTCGGCAACATAACGGGAAGCGTCCGCGAGGCGGATGATCGCCTTCGCGCGAATGTCGGCGATCACGCCGTCAAAACGTTTTCGGCGCTTCTCGTTGAGCAGTTCCTGTCGGAGGCGTTCCCGAACGGCCACGTCCGCCTGAATGATTTCCTTGTCGAGCGCCGAAATCATGACGAGGTAATAGCCGGCGTCCGTCTTGATCGGCGCACTGACCATCCCGGGCTTGAGGGTATGAATGACTGCGTCGACTTCGGGTATGACCAATCCCGTGCGATAGGGGCCGAGATCGCCCCCTTTCGCTTTCGTCTTGCCGTCGACGGAATAGCGCTGCGCAAACTTGGCGAAGTCCCCCCCTTGGTTGACCTGCTTTTCGAGATCTTTCGCAGCCGGGAAATTGGGCAGCAGCATCTGCGACACTTGCACTTTCAATGACGTCAGGAGTTCGTGGGCATGCTTCTCGTAGAAGACGTCCAATTCCTCCTTCGAGAGTTCGACCTTGGCTTTGATCCGATCCTTGAGGAGCTCGTCGAGAATCAGTTGTTCCCGATAGCGTTGCGCTCGATCGCGTATGGCATCGTTCTGGTCGAGTCCCAGCTTGCGCGCTTCCTGCATGAGCAGTTCGCGGGTGATGAGTTCGTCGAGGAAGAGGCGCTTCCCTCCTTCTTTCTCGTACCGCGTCCTGGTGGCCTCGGCCAATTCTCCCCAACGGGTTTCGAATTCGGTCTGCGTGATCTGTCGACCGTTGACGAGGGCCAGCACGCCTTCCTCTGGCGGTGGCGTACAGCCGATGAGTAATAGGAAAGTGCCGCCGATGGCGCCGGCAAGCAGAGTGACGAGGCGCCCAGCGCCGACGTTCACGGATCCGTTCGATGATCGAGTCATAGGTTGCTTGAGACCTTGTCAGCGAGATGAGTGCGGGGACCTCGTGGTGTTGGTATCACAGCCTCCCAGGCTTTGCAAGGTTGCGGTGAGTTCTCGAAAGATGGAAGGCCAGTCCTGATGCGGCATCTGGATCTCGAACGAGAGCGGGGACAGGAAGCAAATCCGTTTCTTGTACCGGTCCATCATCCGGTGAATCGCTTGGCTTGAGACCCGGCTCTTGGCGTCGAGCGTGACGACGACGGAGTGGGTCTTGAGTTCGATCGTGCTCAGACGCAAGGCCTTGGCCTGGAGCCGCACCTGCATGACTTCGAACAGTCGCTCGACGGAGTCCGGGGCCAGCCCATACCGATCTTGTATTTCGCCATGGAGTAAGGCGAGATCTCCGACTTGGGTGCAGGACGAGAGTCGTTTGTAACACGAGAGGCGCTGGTGGGGATCGGCGACGTAGTCATCTGGAATAAAGGCGGAGACGTTGAGCCGGAGGACGGGGTCCGGCTCTTCTTCCACCACCTGGCCTTTGAGGCGCTGGACGGCCTGCTCTACCATCTGCATGTATAGATCGAGTCCGATGGCAGCGATATGCCCCGATTGTTGTTTACCGAGGAGGTTGCCGGCGCCCCGGATTTCCATATCTGCCGCGGCGATGCGGAAGCCTGCGCCCAGTTCGGTAAATTGCTGAATGGCCGTGAGGCGCTTCTGGGCGTCTTCGCTCAACGGCCCCTCATCGGGCACCAGAAAGTAGGCGTAGGCTTGGTCGCCGCTTCGTCCGACCCGCCCGCGCAATTGATACAACTGCGCGAGTCCGAACATGTCGGCGCGATTGATAAAGATCGTGTTGGCATGGGGTACGTCGATACCCGATTGGATAATGGCCGAGGCGATCAACACATCCGCCTCCCGGCGAAAGAACTTCAGCATCACGGCTTCGAGCGGTTTGGTGTTCATCTGCCCATGGGCCATCACGATCCGCGCTTCGGGCACCAGTAGTTGGAGCCAGGCTCCCGTCTTCTCCATCGTTTCGACTCGGTTATGGACAAAGTAGACCTGCCCGCCGCGCCCCAGTTCGCGCAACATCGCTTCCCGGATGAGTGTGTCGCTCGACCGGACGACCTGCGTGCGAATGGCCAGGCGGCCAGCCGGAGGGGTCTCGATGATCGAGAGATCACGCACGCTCGCCATGGCCATCTGCAAGGTGCGAGGGATGGGAGTGGCGGTGAGCGTCAAGACGTCGACTTGGGTGCGGAGCTGCTTCAATCGTTCCTTGTGTTTGACGCCGAACCACTGTTCTTCATCGATGATCACGAGACCCAGGTTGTGGAATACCACATCCTTCTGGATGAGCCGATGCGTTCCGATCACCACGTCGACGCTCCCAGCCGCCACGTCTTTGAGAATGGCTTTGGCCTCCTTCGGTGATTGGAAACGGGAGAGCAGAGCCACGCGAGCCGGGAACGGCGCGAACCGTTCAGAAAAGTTGTCGTAATGTTGGTGGGCCAGGAGGGTAGTGGGGACGAGCACCGCCACCTGGCGATTATCTTCCACGGCCTTGAAGGCTGCCCGCATGGCCACTTCCGTTTTTCCGTACCCGACGTCGCCGCAGACCAGGCGGTCCATCGGTTTTCTGGACTCCATGTCGTGCGTAATGTCTTCGATCGCTTTGAGTTGATCCGCTGTTTCCTCATACTCAAACGCGGCTTCGAACTCGTGATACATCGTGCTGTCGAATCCGTAGGCGTGGCGGGTCACGAGTTCACGGTTGGCATAGAGGTCCACCAGCTCGTGGGCCATCTCCTCGATGTCTTGCTTCACGCGCGCAGTCGTTTTGGCCCAATTGGCGCCGCCCAACCGTTCCAGGCGCGGCGCATGGCCGTCCGCCCCGCTATACCGTTGCACATGGTTGAGCCGCTCCAGCGGGACGTAGAGCGTGTCGCTGCCGGCGAATTCCAGGATCAAATAATCGCTGTCGAAGTCTTGCACCGAGAGGCGTTTGAGGCCTCGATACTTGGCGATGCCATGTTGGACATGGACGACAAAGTCGCCTACGTTAAGATCTTCCAAGGAGGAGAGGAAGGTCGCGGCCTTACTCTTGGCCTGCGGTTTGTGGCGCGCGCCTTTGGCAAACAGTTCTTCTTCCGTCAGGATGGCCAGGCGCAAGTCCGGTGCGAGGAATCCAGCGGACAGATCGCCGTGCAAGACATAAAACGGCGCTTTGGTTTTACTGGAAGCGGTCCAGGCCCCCGTTGTCCATTCCATTGCCGGCACATCGTGTTCGCGTAAGAGCGCCAGCAAGCGATCCACTTGGCCGCGACTTCTTGCGACGAGCACCACGCGGCACTCTTCTCGCAGACGATCCATGATGGCCAGGGTCTGGCTGAAGGGCATTCCCCGAGCGCCGAGGCTTGCGCTGGCCGGGGTCTGAGCGGGAAAGACCTGGACCGGATTCCAGGACGCATCGCTCGCGGTGAGTGGCTCGAGCGCGAGCGTGGGCCAGCCGTTCGTGTGATCCATGAGTTCCGGCCAGGAGAGAAACAACCGCTCCGGTGACGGGTAGGGTATGAGCGTCTCCCGATCGGCGTGGCGGAGATAGCCGTCGTCGATCTTGCTCCAAAGGTCCGCGCAGGCCCCTGTCAACGCAGCCGGCTGATCCAGAACCAATACAGGCTGTTCGGTGAAATAATCGAAGAGGCTGTCCATATCGGAATAGAGGTCCGGCGCGCGCCACTCGGCATCCACCGGAATGGGAGCAAGAGCATCCTGCGAAGTCTCTGTACGGAGATATTCCCGCGCGGGAAGGACGACCGCTCGATCCAGCTTTGCGGTGGATTTCTGCGTGGCGGGATCGAACAGGCGGAGCGAGTCGACGGTTTCGCCAAGAAATTCGACACGGAGAGGGTCGGCATAGGCCGTCGAGAAAATATCCACAATGCCGCCTCGAATACTGAACTCGCCGGGGATTTCTACCACCGAGACCCGGCGGTAGCCGAGACGTAAGAGCCCTCCAGTGAGGGCTTCTCGCTCGATCGTGCCGCGCAGCTTGAATTGCAGGGTGGTGTGGGTGAAGGTCGTGACGGGCAACAGCCGTTGCATCAGGGCCGCGATGGAGGTGACCAGGCAGGTCTGAGGTGCGGTTCGGATATGATGCAGGGCATTCATCCGGCGCGCGATTAGACTGACATGGGGAGCGCTGCCCTCGTATGGTAAGGTTTCCCACCTCGGGAACAGGGCGAGGGGAGCCGTCGGAAGGCCGATGAGATCATGGAAAAAGTGCAGGTCATCGAAGAGGCGTTCAGCCGCCTCGTCCGATCCGGTGACGATCAGCCACGATCGATTCCCCAGTGTTCCCGACTGAGGATGCAGGAGCGTGGTGAGGGCAAGCCCGGCGGTGGAACCGTACAAGCCGGTGATAGAGGGCCGGCCTGTCTCGTCTGCCAGTGCCGAGGCGACAGGAGCGAACCACTGGGATGCTGATGCTGTGGAGATCGTATCGGACATGGTGTAACAGGCTAGGGAACAGCTAGTTTCTCATGGCAACATTTTGATGGCCGACAGGTCAGGAATAAAATACGAGGAGAATGGCTGAGCAGGATGCTCAAACAGTCCAGACATCTCACCCGCCCAACCCCGGCGCGCCAAGACGCGCCGTTCCACGGGCAGGCCGCAGCGAGTGAAGGCCGGAGACGTACCCTCTGGGGCGCACGGTGCGACGAATAAGGAGCACCAAGTCTGTGCGCGCCGCCGAGTGGTGAGGCGGCCGGGTCTCCGTTGAGGACCTGAACGAAGCGAGAACGCAGCTGGCGGGCTGTTTCAGCATCCTGCTAGGCGTTGGTTGAGCGAATGCGTTGGATCAGCGACGTGGTGGAGACGCCGGGGACCAAGGGAATGGTACGGACGACTCCGCCGCGAGCTTCGACGATCTCGCGACCGACGATGCGTTCCAGTGCCCAATCTCCGCCTTTGACGAGGACATCCGGCTGCAATGCGGCGATTAGGGCTTGGGGGTCCGGTTCGTTGAACAGGATCACATAATCGACCGAGCCGAGCGCAGCGACCACTTCCGCCCGCTGTGCTTCCGAGACAATCGGCCGATCCGGGGCCTTGTTCAAACTCCTGACGGACGCGTCGCTGTTGACGCCCACGACCAGCACATCGCCGAGGGCCTTGGCTGCTTGCAGATAACGGGTGTGTCCAATGTGCATGAGATCGAAACAGCCGTTGGTGAAGACGATCCGTTTCTTCTGTGCGCGGGCTTGTGGCAAGAGCGGAGCCAGTTGCTCCTTGGTCATGACCTTCGTGGGCATGACCCCATCATACCGGCTGCAGGCTTGGATGGAAAGAGACAGATTGAGGATGTTGCAAAAACCCTCTAGCGGCGTTCTCACATCGCTCAAGGCCTCAACGTACCGAAGCGTACGCCTCGGCCTTTCACTCGCTGCGGCCTTGCTGGGCGGGCTTTTTCATCATCCTCTGGGTGCCTCCTGCTCCCGCTGCGTCTTCCAAGGAATTCGTGAATCCCTGGGCCGCCGGCGGTTTTGCACAGTCTCAAATTATTACTCGGTGTCGTCGTGGCTCACGCCGCCTAACCCGATCACCGATGCCCCGTGCTTGGCAATCAGCGCGTCCATCGTTTCAATGGCTTTCGTCCTCCGTTGGTCGAACAGCCCGGGCGGCGCGGGCGTCAACGAGGAGAGCGCGAGCCCGGCCAATCGGTACTCGGCACCGGACCGAAGGACTTCCCGTAGTCCTTGTTGGACGGTCGGCCACATGTCGGGATCGTAGTTCAGCGGGTGCGGAAAGCGATGCTGCTTGGTCGTAATGGCGAAATGGGCGTTTTTCAGCTTCACCGTGCAGGATCCGGCTGCCAATCCTTCCTGGCGGAGATCCCACGCCAGGTCGCGGAGGAATCCGCGCAGGGTTCGCTCAAGCAATGAACGATCATGCGTATCGTGTTCGAATGTAGTCTCGTGGCTGAGGCTTTTGGATTCGCGATCGGCCACCACAGGCTCATGGTCGATCCCCCGCGCCAGCTCTCGAACCCAGTGGAGTCGGGTGCCGAAGATATGACGCAAGGGTTGATCCCAGCGTTGATCCAACAGCTCGCCGATGGTCTTGAGTCCGAGCGGTTCCAGGCGCGCGGCGGTTTTGGGACCGATCCCAGGCAATGCGCGCAGGGGCCGCAGGGCTAAGAATTCTTCTTCCGTACCCGGTGGGACCGTCACCAGTCCATCCGGCTTGTGACTATCCACTGCAATCTTGGCGACGGTCTTGCCGGTGGCGAGCGCAACGGTGCAACGGAGTCCTGTGGCATCGAAGAGCGCATCCTTCACGAGTTGTCCGAGTGCGCCAGGATCGGGATGACGGTCCTGGATCTGTGTCGTGTCGGCATAAAACTCGTCGATACTGCTCCATTCGGTGAGCGGGAATAACTGATCGGTCACGGCCCGCATCGCATC
>JBKJZK010000184.1:0-11354 GCA_046715215.1 Nitrospiraceae bacterium | reverse complement strand
CGAACGACCAGCCCCCGTTCAAATGATTCGAAATGAATATCGCTCGCTCGTTGTCTGACCGCCTGGAAGAGCACCGAGTTGACCAACCGGATGATGGGGGCTTCGTCTGTGGCATCCAGGAGGTCCTGGGGTTCATCCAACTCGTGCGCAATCTGATCCAGACTTTCGCTGGCGGCGCTGTCTTCCATGACCTGCTCTGCACCCGCGGGGCTCGCGGCTTCGTCATACACGCGATTCAAACAGGCCAGGAGTGACAGGCTGCTGGTGAGGACCGGTTTGATCGGAAGCCCGAGCAACAGTCGAAGGTCGTCCAATGCAGCCGTTTCCATGGGATCGGTCGTCGCCACAAGCACAGCTCCATCCTCTGTCTTGAGAGGAAGCACGTGATAGCGGCGGGCGAAGTGGATCGGAACCTTCTTGACCCATTCATGGTCGACCTGGCTCACATCAAGATTCGGGAGCCAGGGAAGTTCAAATTGAACGGCAAGCGCCTGGAGGAGTTGCTCTTCAGTAATCGCCCGGAGTCGGACCAAGATTTCACCGAGACGTCCACTCTTGGTCTCTTGAAGATTAATCGCCTCAAGCAGTTTGGCTTCGGTCAAGCCGAATTTCTCTTCGAGGATCGCTCCTAAGAGGGGCCGCGCGGTATGTTCGTCCTTCATCACAGCACATCCAATAATGGATGGTTCACCCCGGGGAGAGCCCAGCAGCCTCGGGACAAGACCATAAGCCTTTGGAGTATAAAAGAATACTCTCTACCGGATCTCTCTGACAAGGTCACCAAGGCCCCCCTTCAATCTAGCAGGATGCTGAAAAAGTCCGCCAGCTTTCTGAAGGTTAAGCTCAGGTCAAGGCTGGGCCAAAAAGATTCTGATCTTCGCTCAACCTTGACCTACGACCTCAGCCTACATCAGAGGCTCCAGATTGCCAGCCAGTTGTTGAAAGCAGCAGGGGACCGTAACAGATGAGGATTCAGCGGACTCAGCGGATGTCGAATGTCATCGCGGTTCGCTGATTGTTACGCAGGACATCAAGTTTCACTGTTTTCTCGTTGCGGAGCTGCTGGAAGAGAGTGAGCATCGTGCCGGGATCCCGAATGTCCACGCCATTGACCTGCTGGAGGACATCCCCATACTTCAAACCGATTTTCTCATAAAAACTGGAAGGCGCGATAAAGTCCAGACGGAACCCATTCATTGCTCCATTGACCAGGTAGGGCACGGCTCTTGCCTGGGACAATAGCTTGGGTAGATCGTCCATCGCTTGTTCAACGTCTCTCCGATCCAGCACGGTACGCACAGGACTCCCAGGCGCGGGAACTACGGCTGATCCCGCCGTGACGGGGGTCGACGGGGGCTTTTCGATCTGCGAGGCGGCGAGTTCAAGCAACTCTTGTTGATCGCCCTGACGAACGACGATCCCGTCCCGTCGGATTTCGCTGATCTCACCCGCATCGGGGATTTGCTCGTGCAACCGGAAAAATAGTTGGCGTTTGCTGGAAAGCTCTTCAACGATGGCGGAGACCCCCTCATGATCGCCGATCACCACCCCCAGCAGCTTGAGCTTCGACGCCAGATTTAACCGAGCACGGGCAGGCACTGCGCTGGACCCAGCGGTGCCAGCGGTGCTTATACCGAGAGGATCAGGCGGAAGGGGAAAGAGTCCGCTCGTCCGAATGCGCTCAACCATCGCCGGCAGGGCCGCACTCACCTCAGCCCCTCGGTCGGAACCCGGTGATGGCCGTTCTAGCCCTACTGGAACAGACAAGGCCTCCGCAATCATCGCGTTGATGATGTGGGCCACGAGAAATGTGCCACACATGACATAAGCGAATATGATGCCCCGACGCATATTCATAGTCTTCGAGACCGAGTTCGCATCGATCGTTCCATTGAACGAGACATTCTAGTGCGGAGCGAAGGTCCCGTGCAAGAGCAACCAACTAACCAGGATTATTCATGACGATTCGTCGCGACACCGCCCGAACACGCGTTCCTCGTGAAGCGGCATTGGGAATGTTGAACTATCGGAATCGGAAGAGGGCTCAAGGTGAGGCGTAAAACGTGAAGTGGAGGATCTCTGACGATTGCGAACATTCAACATTCAACAGATCATCAGATTTCGGAATTGCTTTACGCGCACGCGCAGCGGATCGGCAATTGTAGCAGAAGCGCTCATGAATAATGCAGGCTAAGCCGGCGCGCGGTGCAAGCGAGATGGGCGCGCGGAGCCCAGGGGACTGGCTCCGCCGTCTGCGGCGGTACCTTGTATCTTGCACTCATGGCGGCAATGAGGCCCGACCCAACTTACTCAGCCTGACCTCATCCTTAACCTTCAACCTTCCAACGAAAGACAGTGTGAGCACATTTGAACGAACCTGCGAAGCATGCGCCTTTTTCCCTCTCTCACACCCCCGAAGACAAGGCGCAAAGACGTTGAAACGTAACGAGTTCGAAAACCACTTTGAATGGTCCAAGACTTGCGACGTAATGCTATTTGCTGTCACAGCCACAGGAAACCAGAACGTGAACGAAACCAACGCATTCTCCCTGACACAAGAGAACCATCCAGCTCTCCCACCGAGCGTCGCCGGAGAATGAAGACAGTGCCCCCATATTCGGAGGCACCTCTACAGGCACTCAAAGCCGTCGCATCGACAAGGACACCGGACGGACGCGAAGCATACGAACGAGGGACGGCGCTCAAGAATTTTGCCCTGTTCAGACAGGCAGCGGAACATTTTGAGAACGCCGCGCAGGATCCCGCATACGCGCTCAAGGGCCCACCCAAATGGGCCTCAGTCTCAAGAAGAACGGAAAGCAGGATGAAGCCCGCGCATCCTTTCGCCGAGCCCTGCAAGTGCCCACAACATCATCGAAAGGACAAGTGCAGATCCTCTACCTCTTAGGGAGAACGTTAGAGTCACTCTGGCGCATCCCTGAAGCGTTGGGGGCTAATCGATGGCTCCGCCCTGAAGCACCACAATATGGAGATGTGGCCAAGCGAATCGAGTCGTTGAGCATGACACGGATGCCACCGCGACAATGGCTAACCGTGGGCAAAGCAAGCGTTGCAGATGTGGCAGGGCCTCCTGCGAAACGGGAAGTAACATCCACCGAAAACGTTTCTCAATTATTGTGGAATAGGAACGAGTCAGTTAAGTTTTTCTCTAACAGGCCGCGCATCTCCCCCAGTCCTAGACCGGCCATAACCTCATCGCTGCTGTGTCTCTTCAATAGGACCAGTGCGCCATCCGGAGTGTATTCATGCTGATCGAGGCCAGACCGTGAAGCGGATCGATCTGATTGCAGGGGCGCGACCCAATTTCATGAAGATTGCGCCAATCATCGACGCGCTGAACGCGGCCGAGACGCGGGGCGGTTCATTGGATTTTCGTCTGGTCCATACGGGCCAACATTACGACCGTGCCATGTCTGGTAGCTTTTTCGAGGAGCTCGGCATCCCGGATCCGGACATCAATCTAGAAGTAGGCTCGGGCACTCAGGCTGAACAAACCGCCGCAATCATGGTGGCGTATGAAAAGGTGCTGCTGAAAGAGATGAGCGACCTCTGCCTTGTCGTGGGGGACGTGACCTCGACCATGGCCTGTTCCATCGCCGCCCGCAAATTTGGGGTGCCGGTGGCCCATGTGGAAGGCGGCATCCGTTCAGGCGACTGGACCATGCCGGAAGAAATCAACCGGGTGGTGACCGACTCCATCACGAATTGGTTTTTCACCACCAGCGAAAGCTCCGAGACCATCACGCTCGGGACGAATGAACTCATTGGGACCGATCCGAGCAAGCTGCCTCCGGCGTTGGCCCGATTGATGGAGGGTCAGTGGAAAAAGGGCGCGATCCCACTAAATGGGACGGCAAGGCAGCAGAGCGGATCGTCGAAAATCTGGAACGACTGCTGGCGAGAACATGAAACAACCACCAACGTCGAAGAGGGAACGTGTCATCGGTAATATCTCAGCTGTCGAAAGAATGAGAGCTAATGTGCATAGCAAGACGGTGATCCCTTCATGACTGTTTGACCCTGATTGTCGAGCTGTAGTGGCCAATAATAATCAGAACAAACGTTTTGTAATGTACTTGACCGACGCTTTTGGTGGTCATGGAGGCATAGCGAAATTCAACCGAGATTTCCTGCACGCAGTCTGTTCGCAACCCGCCTGCAATGAAATGGTTGCTTACCCACGGGTAGCCACGAATAGCGTTACAGGATCAATACCTCGAAACTTGAGATACATTACTGAAGCCCTCAACAATAAATATAGGTATCTGACCGCAGTAACACGAGGGTTATTATCTTCCGAGGAATGCGACCTCGTTGTTTGCGGGCACATCAACTTGCTGCCCATCGCTTGGATAGCCAGTGCATGGGCACGAGTTCCTCTCGTATTAATAATCCATGGCATCGAGGCGTGGACTCCGCATAAGAATAAGTTGGTGAATCACTTAGTGATGCGCATCGATGCATGTATTTGTGTAAGCGAAGTGTCGAGATCACGATTCATATCATGGTCAGAAGTGGCTATCGACAAATGTCACATCCTGCCCAACTGCATAGACACTCAGCAATTTCGCCCGTCATCAAAGAATGAGCAGTTACTATCCCGCCATAAATTGAAAAACAAAACGGTACTGATGACGCTAGGGCGATTGGATTCGGCAGAGAGATACAAAGGTTTCGACGAAGTCTTGGAAGTGCTGCCTCGGCTTATTGAGCAGCTACCTAACGTGGTGTATCTGATTGTCGGAGCCGGAAAGGACAGGACCAGATTGGAGCGCAAAGCTATCTCTCTGGGTGTGGCAGACCGTGTTGTGTTTGCTGGCTTGATTCCAGAATCGGAGAAAGTTGCTTACTACAGCCTTGCCGATGTTTTTGTAATGCCCAGCCGAGGAGAAGGATTTGGAATTGTGTATCTTGAGGCAATGGCTTGTGGAATTCCAACGGTAGCGAGCCGTCTCGATGGCGGACGTGAGGCACTACGAAATGGAATGTTGGGTATCCTGGTCGACCCGGGCGACCTGGAGGATGTGAAGCAAGGCATTCTGGATGCCCTGAAACTGCCTAAGGGCCGACCGGACGGACTCGATTATTTTACTTTTCCCGCATACGAGCATCGACTTCACGAAATTCTGGATCGCGTGCTTGGAGAAAACGCTTGATTCAAACTACTAGGAAAGCGGGCTTATGATGCTGAAAGCAATGCGGTTGACTTTGCGTAATCACACGTACTCAAACGACGTGCTCGCTCGCCCTGCTCTGTGTTCGCTCTTCCTAATGCTGTCGACGTTACTAGGTGTCGATTGTGTTATGGCGGCACTGCTCAGTTCGGAGGAAGTACTGATTCATGTCGTGCAACCGTTGAGCAGTAAGCAAATTTTACCAAATACTTTTCCACTACCTGGTGAGCCTAAACGCGTGATCGATATTGTAGCGTGCCGGGGTGAGTATGAGCCAGCCAGTTTTGCAGTGCGCCCTTCGGTGCGGGATATCGCAGGATTGCTCGTTGAAGGGACTGATTTGGTTGGTTATCCAGGTGCCATATCCAGGGAAAATCTTGACATACGTATCGTGAAAGCGTGGTTTCAAGGTGGTGGTGGATGGGAAACAATCGACCAATCTCGCTTAGGTAGAGGACCAACACTAGTACCGGAACTGCTGCTCAAAGACGATCGTCTACTGAAAGTTGACCAAGAGGCAAAGCGTAATCTAATCCGCTTGGATTTCCCCGCTGGCGCAAGGTACGTATCAACGAATGATCTGGCTTCCGCCAAAGAACGCTTGATTATTCCGGCTCATACTTTCCCAGTTCGACGCAACTCAAATCCATCCTGTACATATTCCAAGGAATGAGACCAGGCAATTCTGGATCACCGTGCATATCCCCATTACTGCAATTGCCGGCAACTATAAGGGCAAGATCTTTCTAAAAGAGAAGGGGACGATCATCGGGAGCTTTGATTTGCGCGCGACCGTATTACCCTTTGATTTAGCTAAGCCCGACTTGACATACAGCATGTACTACCGTGGCCAGTTGTCTGACGAGCCCACGATATCTTCCGAACTAAAGAGCAGGGCTCAGTTCGAAGCGGAACTGCGCAATATGATTGCGCACGGAGTAGCCAATCCGACGGTCTATCAGCGACTGGATAAGAGGCAGTTGAATGACGTTTTCGAGATCAGAGAGAGCGTCGGAAATGTGCCAGATGCATTGTACTATCTGGGAACGGGCACAGGAAATCCTGCGACCATAGAAGCCCTTAGAGAATTGCGTAACCGAATACAATACCTTATGGACATTCCTGCAGTTAATCGGTTCCGTGAAACCTATGTCTACGCGATCGATGAAGCGAAGGATGAAAGGCTTAACTCCCAACAGAAGGCATGGAGTATTGTTCATGGCGTCGGCGCAAAGGTATTCGTAGCAGGATATAAAGGCACCTTCGAGAGAGTTGGTAACACTTTGGACCTCTTGGTACTCGCCGGCAAACCGAACAAAGAAGAAATACGGAAGTTTCACGCGGTCGGGGGCAAGGTATTTTCCTATGCAAATCCGCAGACAGGGCCAGAAAATCCTTACATATTTCGTAGGAATTATGGGCTTGAGCTCTGGCGCAATGGCTATGATGGGGCGATGCCCTATGCCTACCAAGACTCAATGGGGTTCATCTGGAATGATGTTGACCATTCCAGATGGCGGGACCATGTCTTTGCATACCCCACCGTTGACGGTGTCATAGACACGCTTGCATGGGAAGGCTTTAGAGAGGGCGTTGATGACGTTCGCTACGTGACAACGTTGGAAAAATTGCTCCGTCATGTTAACCCCTCGGTAGACAAAACTGCGGCTGATGCCAAAAGCTTTCTGGACGGTTTGCGCGAAGAGCTTCCCATGGAGCTCGATTTAGTACGAGGAACGATCATAGAGTACATCATGAAGCTTCAATCATCGGCGCGAGTATCTCCCTGACCGTATATCTACGTTGTTTGAAGTCCATCGACGGGCTTATTGATGTCGCGGAACATTTCTAGTCGATTTCGATCATGACAACTAGATCATTACGTTCGATAGTCAAGCAAAAGCTTCCACCTTGGATCGCGCGACTTTATTTAAAGGTAAGAATCGCATGCCTACGACAAAGCAACCAAGGAAAGTCGACAAAAGAAGTGTTTACGCGAATATATGAGGACAGTAAATGGGGTGGAATCAAAGGACAGTATTGTTCGGGGAGCGGTTCTACAGAGAGCCATGCATCCCTTTATAGCGAAGTAGTCAGGGCATTTATCAAGGACAAAAAAATTCATTCTGTGCTTGACTTGGGGTGCGGTGACTTCACGGTTGGAGCCAAGATCCAAATGGAAGGGGTCCGTTATTTTGGCATCGATATTGTCGATGACTTAATAGCACGCAATCAGCGGGAGTTCGGCAGTGCGGAAGTCTCGTTTCACTGTCTGGATATCGTTCTCGACGAGTTGCCTGATGCAGAGCTGTGTTTGATTCGTCAGGTCTTACAACACTTATCTAATGTCCAGATAATGGAGGTATTACACAAGATTAAGAAATACAAGTACGTCCTAGTGACGGAACACTATCCATCGCCGTTCGTAAAGGCGATCCCGAATAAAGATAAACCACATGGTGAAGACATAAGAATATACGATGACTCAGCCGTCTATCTTGACCTGCCACCATTCAATCTTAAGATCGCAGCAGTCGTATTAGATACCGTTGCTCGCAAATGTTTGGTCAAAGACGGAGAATCCCTAAAGACCCTCTTGATTGAGAATTGGAATTGACAATGGCAACTCCAAGTGCATGCGGAGGCAGAAGCGAGTAGGAACTAATTTAGGAGTCAAGGCGGTGAAATATTATGCCCGAATATCGTGAACGCATATATCAACACTATGTAAACGCATGGCACAAGCCTTTGGCGCCAGAAAATATTTCAGGGCTCACGCCACGCGCACCTTATTTAAACAAATTAATACGTAAGCATTTTCCATCCGACCGCAGCGCAAGAATTATAAACTTGGGATGCGGCCACGGTGCGGTGGTCCACTTTGCACACACAGCTGGTTATCAAAATACGATAGGCGTGGACCGGTCGCCGGAACAGGTTAAGGAAGCACAGCGACTGGGCATAGCCGGAATAAAAGAAGGGGACCTACTGGAGACTCTTGAATCACTGTTGGACGAATCGGTGGATCTTATCGTCGCTTTCGATGTTATTGAACACTTCACTAAAGACGAGCTTGTGCTGTTTGTGGATGAGGTCAATCGTGTGTTAAGCAAAGGCGGCAAGTGGATAATTCATACGCCTAATGGTGAATCCCCTTTTGCAGGGCGCATACGTTTTGGGGATTTCACGCATGAGCAGGCCTTTACACGCACCTCCATTGCGCAACTATTAATTGCTTCAGGGTTTTCACGCATTACCTGCTATGAAGACGCTCCAATCCCACATGGCATCAAGAGTGCCGTTCGTTGGATTCTGTGGAAAATCTTCAGGGGTGGACTCAAAGTCTTTATTGCAACAGAAACTGGGTCGCTCGATGATTGTATTTTTTCGCAGAATCTACTTGCCGTGGCTGTGAAATAACAATATGCAACCAGAAAGCCGTACGGGGCAGCTATATCACAGTCTGCAGAAGTGGCCCGCTGTGCTACACCAACCGGAGAGCCGACCCGGAAGGGCGAAGCTGTTCACTCGCTTTATTGGGGACAGCCTGTGGGCGATAACGGGGCAGGTATTTTCAGCGGCTGGAATGGTACTCGGAGTACGGATCATTACCGAATATGTATCGCCCAACGTGTTCGGAACTATAAGCTTGCTCATGGGAATTGTCGCGCTTGGATCCGGTGTTTTTAGTGCGCCTGTCCTCCAGGCCGCGTTGCGACTATATCCCGATATGCAGCGCCAAAGCCTGCTCCCCTTGTTGATGACGGAGATACGACGACTCTTGGTTGCATCAAATGGGTTACTGATTGCGTTGGGTGGAGCTGCGGCATTGATCTATTGCCTCTTGTCGGAGGCGGACTTCGTTGTCCCGTTGGTTCTTGGTGGACTGGTCGTACTAGAGGCAATGAGGGGATTGGTTGTGACCGTGCTATCTGCGGAAAACAAAATCAAAGCGTACGCCTTGTTGACGTCCGGGGATGTTTGGGTGAGACAAACTCTCGCAGTGCTTCTGGTTATTGTGTTTGGAGCATCAGTCACATCGGTAATTGGTGGCTATTTGGTTGGGGCCCTCTTCCTATGTGTATGTTGTGCCACCATCTTCAGAGGGATGTACAGACGGTGCGATGTGCAATGTGACCCTGAGCAAGAAAAGCAATTGCATCGTGAGATTGTCCAGTTTAGCCGACCGCTGATGGCGATAGCCCTGGCAGCATGGGTATCGGGCCTCGGTGACCGGTATATTATCGGCGGACTTTTGGGCGTAGATGCTGCAGGTATCTACGCTGCTGTCTATGCACTCGTGAGCAAGCCGTTCCTGATGATATCGGCGGCCATTGAACTGGCCTTGCGGCAGTCATATTACCATGCGGTGTCCGTGCGAGATGATCCTGAACAGGCTAGAGTAATGTACACATGGGTTGTATCGACGCTGATCGCGTCTGTGCTGTGCCTTGTAGTAGTGGTGTTCTGGGCGGAGGAACTCGCAGCCTTATTACTTGGCGAGAAGTTTAGGGGCGGTGCGAGCCTCATGCCATGGATAGCAGGGGGGTATTGTCTGCTGGCGCTCAGTAACCCGTTTGAGCGCCGAGCTTATGCGTACAAAAAAACCGTCAACGTGCTGAAGATCCAAGCGGGGAGTGCTATCACGAGTGTGTTAGTAGCTACTATTGGCACATATTATTACGGTCTTGTTGGTGCAGCATGGGCAGTGCCAGTGTACTTCGGGTGTCAGCTTGCCCTTGCTGTATACCACACCCGTGGTTTGTTGCGACCTTCTTTGTGCATAGAAAGAAAACCCGATTACGAATGACATGCCATTCGCGCGTTGTCGATCCAAAAGTATTTGTACGGTTTGGACTAATTCATGCAACTTGTACTTACGGACAAAATTTCTGATCCTCCATCGCTGTGGGACAGAGCTCCAAGTCAGACCTCTGTTGTTGGTCGAAGTTGGATACTATTCATAATCAACCTACCGCTGTTGGCAGATGTAGTTCGGAAGTATGTGTATCAGCGAGACTCCATCTTCTTCGGGATGGTTACTATAGTACTGCTCTCAGTCCTTGCCTTATTGTTCATGCCGAAAACTCGGGTAGTAAATAGCCTGCCCCTTGGAATATGGGTTGCTATTCTGGCCTTTTACTCATGGGCGGTCACAAATGAGGTTGTCGCCAGCCGTTCGTTAATTGTTTTCTTTATCGGGCTTGGGACCATGTTCCTTCCCGTGGCTTATATGCTCGTTTCCAACATTTATTTCCAACAGGGCGAAGACGCTATTTACCGCGTATTTCTGTGTATTAACTGCTGGCTTGCTCTAATCCTTGTTGTAGCGCTTCTCCAGATTTTTCTCGGACGCGACCACCCCGTTACCACATACGGACTGGGAAGCACTGGAATCGGAGACTATAGCGTGGGCGGACGTATTGTCGAGGGGCTATTTAGGCCAACATCAATTTTTACTCATACTGGTAAGTTCGGACAGGCTCTCTTTTGTCTTGTGCTCTTTAAATGGTGTTATCTCGTGGCAACTAAGAAGCCCGTCAAGTGGTTTTGGAAGATCAGTATATGTTTGGATATCCTCGCGGTTGTCGTGTCAGGCCAGCGCGCCAACTTCCTTTTCTTGTGTATATCAACGGTGCTGTTACTCCTTTACAGGGCTAGTCGAGAAGGGGGCAGGACAATTGCCCAACTGTTTGGCTATTCGCTTATTGGAATTGTTGCCATTGCGATGGTTTCCTTACAGCCAGGCCTCATGTCTAGCAGTACATCGGATCTCATATTTGACCGTCTGCTAAGTAGTGTTTATGACATACCAAATCGACTGGAGGGCAATTTCATTCTCCCGTTTTCTACGGTCGTAGATAAGTACCTTATATTCGGAGAAGGACTAGGTCGTTTTACCTTGGGCGCAGCGAACTACGGCGGAGCTCTTGTATACAAAACTGTCGATATGCCTGGGCTTGGCGAAAACTCGTGGATTCGTATGATAGCCGAGGTCGCCGTCATAGGGACAGCACTGTACCTCATGATACTTTTTCAGCTTCTCCGTCTTGCATTACGATCAGTTGTCTCTCGACGCCGTCAAGATAACGAAGTGGTCGCGCTTTTTTTCGCCATCTGGCTGGGTTCAATCATGTTGTGGGCAAACACACATGACGT
>JBKJZK010000183.1:0-5609 GCA_046715215.1 Nitrospiraceae bacterium | reverse complement strand
GGGATGCTCTGCGCGAAGTCGAAGGAGGACAGATTGGGGTCGTGATTTTGGATGTTGGATTGCCGGATCTGAGCGGCTTGGATGTCCTTCGAGGAATGAAGAAATTGGAGCCCCTCCTCCCGGTCATTGTGCTCACCGCATCCACACAAGAGAGTCATACGGTGGAGGCCCTCCACTGCGGCGCCTTCACTTACCTGACCAAACCCTACAACTCATATGAACTCCGATTCGCCCTCCGTCAAATCGGTGATGCGCAAAGGTTAGCGTCCAAGATGGCACGTGTCGAGGGTGATCTGAGTGCCAGTGAAGAACGGTTCCGAACTGTGGTCGGGACTACCCCCGACGTGGTGGTGTTGGCCGATCGCAACGGGATCATTCTCTTGTGGAATCAGGCTGCCGCGCGACTCTTTGGCTATACCGAGGGTGAAGTGATCGGTCAGCCGCTCACATTGCTGATGCCAGATCGATATAGGGAGGCGCATCAAGCAGGAGTAACGAGGCTACGGACAACCGGCGAGACCCGCGTTATGGGGAGGACGGTCGAACTCCATGGCTTGAGAAAAGATGGCACCGAATTCCCATTGGAACTTTCCATCGGAATCGGAAAGACCCCCGAGGGGGTCTTTTACAGTGGAATCATTCGTGACATCACGAGGCAAAAGCAAGCCGAGGAAGGGCGACGACAGGCTGAAGCGCGCTTCCAAAACGTTGTCGAGAACGCGGTGGAGGGGATCTTCCAGACGACACCGGATGGGCGGTTCCTGATGGCCAATCCCAGTCTGGCGCAGATGCTGCACTATGACTCCCCTGACACGTTGGTCTCGACCATCACGGATATCAGCCGCCAGCTCTATGCCGACCCCAAGAAGCGGGAGGAGATCCGAGCGTTGCTGAGCCAGTCGGGGGTCGTCCGGGCATTTGAAACAGAGCTGATATGCCGAGATGTGACGTGATCTCGGTGTCGGTGAACGCGCGGGTGGTGCGCGATCTGCACGGGGTCCTGCTCTACCATGAAGGGACGGTCGAGGACGTCAGTGAGCGGAAGCGATTGGCTGCCGATCTCCTCGAAGAAATCAAAGTTGCGGAGGTCACCCGTTGGCTTGGAGATATCGGCCACGATGTCAAGAATATGTTGATGCCGGTGCTGACCGGTGTGGACCTCTTACGGGAGGAAGTACAAGAGATTCTGGGCCGTTTGGCCGCGGGAGGGGAGGGAGCGCAGGCCGAAGCAAGCCGGAAGGTGAGCAATGAGCTGATCGAGATGATCGTCAATAACACTCGCCGCATCCAGGACCGTGTAAGGGAGCTTGCCGATGCGGTGAAGGGGGTGTCGACGGCACCAGAATTTAAGCCCTGCCGGATCTCGGTGTGTGTGGACGCCGTGATCGCGTCCTTACGTCGGTATGCCGCAGAGAAAGGTGTCGCATTGCATGCCGTCGGTCTTGAATCGTTGCCGGTTATCCAGGCGGATGAGCGCCGCCTGTTCAATGCCTTGTACAACGTGATCGATAATGCCATTCCGGAAGTTCCCGCTGGTGGGTCCGTGACAGTGCGTGGACAGGTCGATGTCGGAGCGGACATGTTCGTGATCTCCGTCGCAGATACGGGGAGCGGGATGCCCCCTGACGTGCGGGACGCGCTATTCACTACACAAGTTATCAGCCGAAAAGCTGGTGGAACGGGGCTTGGAACAAAAATCGTGAAGGATGTGGTGGACGCCCACAAGGGATCGATCGGAGTCGAAAGCGAACAAGGAGACGGTACGACAATCCACATTCGTCTTCCACTCAACGCAGTCCGCTAACGGATCGTCAGAAGGGCGCAAGCTGAGTCCGTTCAGTCACGAGAAACCTCTCTGCGAGCGCCATTCTTGATGGCAAGCACGATGAGGTCCTTTTCTCGAATCGCATAGACAATCCGATAGTCGCCGTCACGAATCCGATAGAGATGGCCCACGCCCTCGAGTTTGGTGACGCCGGGAGGGCGAGGATTGGTGCGGAGTGCCTGGAGCCGTTTCACGAGAAGCTTCCGAAGCGGTTTGACGCATGTGTGGAGTTGCTGCTCAGCAGGAGGGGCCACAAAAATTGTCGAGATTGCCTGGTACAATCAGAGCCCCAATTCTTTCAAAATGACATCAAGTGATTGGGCGCCCTGCTTGTTCGCCTGGGCCAATGCTGCGCGGGCATCGACGAGATCGATACGATCTTCCAGGGCCTCCAGGAGTCGCAGGTCATCGATGGGCACCACCGCGGCGACCGCTCGGCCACGTCGGCGCAACAGAACACGCTCGTTGCCGAATGCCGCGCGGTTGATCGCATCGGCGAATTCCTCTCGCTCCTTATTGCCCGCTGGATTTCTCATGGTGCCACCTCCACAGACAGTATTCGGTCAGACTGCCAGATCGTTCGACTGGTGCAAGCTGTACAGTGGGTGGGAAGCGAAGTCAATCGACGGGAGCGCCTCACGTGTGCCAAAGCCGCAACGATGCAATCTGCGGCACGAACCTATTCCATTTTTCTCGTAATTGGGGTATGAAGTGGGGGCGGCGATTGCGTCGCAGTGCGATATTACTCATCCACACATCAGAGGAGACACTCAATGGCTAAGGGCATGACACAGAAGAAAGCGACCAAGAAGAAACCAGCCATGACGGTGAAGGAAAAGCGCGCCGCCAAAGTTGCCAAGAAGAGGGGCTAATGCAGCCCGCACTTCGGCCGTTCTGACCGAACACCCATTGCGCCCATCGACGTGCGTCAGCAGCAAGCCGCGCACGTTGATGGGCGCGCGGGTATCTGCACGAGAGTCCCTATCCGATGACTGCCGTGCAGGTGATCTCACGCGCTTTGGACGCCACGAGCGCGATGGAGTGGCGTGTCTCAGCGATGATCACGCTATGGCAATACGGCCTTCAGTGCTGAGCCCTGTCGTTGAGACCATCACAGGTGAGGTTCCGGCCTCCTTCAGTTTATCTCCCAAACCGGATGATACGAGAACCTGTTGGAGGTTTTCGTTCGTCTGATCGCGGAGAAAGTCGAGCCCGATGACAGCGTAATGGAGGGGGTGACCGTGCGGCCCATCGACACGGAAGACTTGTGCGCGATTGGTTCCTTCCTGGAAATCGGTGATGTGGTGTTTGGGAAACTGCTGGCGCAGGTAAAGGCGGATCAGGTCGAATTTGGTTATATTGCTCACGTGTTTTTTGTGCACCTTTCCGATATCTCTTGTTCAATGAGCCACCATGACTGGTTTTCCCTGTTGCGCCCATGATGAAGCTCAGGCAAACGATTATACGCGCTCGGTCTTTCCGAAGTCAGGAGGTCATACAGAGTTCCCGGCAGCAGTCCCCGTGAAGAAGAAAAGACTCCCGACCCACGAATGTCTTCTAACCGGATGCTGAAACAGTCCGCCAGCGGCGTTCTCACATCGTTCAGACCTTCAACGTACCCCAAACGGTACGCCTCGGGCCTTCACTCGCTGCGGCCTTGCTGGTGGCCTTTTTGAGCATCCTACATGGGGTGTTCTGCTCTTGTCCAAGAGGGTATGCCCTCGAAATTCCGCTGGGCTGAAATGGTTTTTCCACAGCCTGCTAATCTCGTTTTCGAGGCGATACCCGGTCACTTCTTCCGGTACACGTTCAGTCCGACCTTCTCCTCGCGGTTTGGAATGGTCACATTCCCCTCCGTCGAGGCAATGATGATCGTCTTCCCCGAGGCAGAGGGCCCGAACTCTTTGGATAGATCTACCTTGATCGTCAACATGGTCCCTTCGACGGTCATTTCCACGTTCTTCATGATGGTGGCCTCTCAGTGATGGACAATGCGTGAGGACGTCCTGTCCGAATAATAGTGCAACCTGTACCGCGGGCAGGGGAGGAAGTCAATCGACGGAAGTGCCTTACGCGCCCCCTCCGTCACCCTCCAGCAAACACTGGCCGAAAACCGGCGTTGGTCAGGATGCGGGCGACTGCCTCGCGCTGGTCGCCTTGAATTTCGATCCATCCTTCCTTCACCGTGCCCCCGGCACCACAGACCTTCTGCATCTTCTTGGCGAGTGTCTTTTGTTCGGCCAGACCGATGCCAGTGAAACCCGTGACGACCGTCACGGTCTTGCCGCCACGATGTGCGGTCTGGCGAATGATATCCACCCGCCCACGGTTCTTCTTTGCTGCGATGGGTGACGCGTCGCGTGGGGCGACACCAGGCCGCACTTCTGGAGCCACTGGCAGGCCCACATTCTTCAGGGCTGCGAAAGGATTGGTCCAGACGATCGGTTCACCACTCGTGGGGATGCGTTTCTTCTCTTTCATCGCTGCATCCTACCGCAGCCATAGCATGGGGTCCCGGCGTCACTGCCCAAACGGGGCTGAAAAGTCTTTCAATATCGTCAATGCCATGTGCGCGCGGTTCTTTCCATCCGCAATCCAAATCTGTCCTTCTTGGATGGTGCATTGCAACTGCATGCTGGGCTGCGCGAGTGTGGCCAAGGCGCGGCTCCCATCCAGGGGCAGATTCATCACGGCCAGATTATTCAACCGCTCGAGGGTGGCCAAGTTTTTCTCCCACCACTGGTCAGCGCCACGACCGCCGTAGGTATAGATGCAGACCTGTTTCGCACGACCGCAGGCCCGGCGAATGGTTTTCTCCTCCGGCTGGCCCACCTCGATCCAGCGCTCGATGGCGCCCGTCAAATCCTTCTGCCAGAGCGCGGGCTCCTCTTCGGTGCTTAGCCCACGGCCGAACGACAAGGCCTCATGCGCGTGCAGCACAAAGGCCAGCAGACGCACCATCATGCGCTCGTCGGTTTCAGACGGATGGCGCGCCAGGGTGAGCGCATGGTCCACATAGTAGTGACGGTCTATGTCGGCGATTTGGATTGTCGCTTTGAAAATGCTGGCGTTAGAGGCCATGGAGTCGTGGTTCCTTGATTGCAAAAAGATTTATGCGGATAGAGCCGGCATCCGTCCCTTACATGTCTTTATACGCGATGTACCACCCTTCGACCCGTTCCCTCGCCCAGGGTGTTTTTCGGAGAAACGTGAGGCTGGATTTCACGCTGGGGTCGTGGAGGAAACAGCGGATTGGGACACGGCGCCCCATCTCGGTCCACCCATACCGCTCGACGAGTTCCGTGACGATGGTCTCTAGCGTGATCCCGTGCAGCGGATCGCGGGGATGAGCTGAACTCATGAGTGCATGGCGAATGGCATATGGGTAATGGCCGCAGATCAAGAGAATGGCGTATGCATAGGCATATTGCACAAACGAGGAGTCACGGTCTATAGCGACGGCCAGGGCGAGAATCGCGAGACGTGCGGGAAGGGCGCGACCTGGACAGACCAGACACTACATAGCAGGATGCTCAAAAAGGCTGTCCAGCAAGGCCGCAGCCGATGAAAGCATCGGAGGCATAACTTTCTCACCCGCCCGCCCCGAACTGCTAGCGCAGTTCTGTCCCGATGGGCTACGTTGAGGATGCTTTCGAGGGGAGAACGCCGCATGGGGAAAGGCGCGTCTCGGCGCGCTGGGGTCGGGCGGGTGAGAAGGGCGGCTTTTTCAGCATCCTGTTAGATCTTGCGCTTGAGCAAGTCAGCGAGATGGGCAAAGGGCGTG
>JBKJZK010000182.1:0-4543 GCA_046715215.1 Nitrospiraceae bacterium | reverse complement strand
CCCCAACGCTGGAAAAATCCCATCATGTCTTCAATCATCGGTCGCTGCTTCTCGTAGTAATTCCCTTCCCACAGGACTTGCCCGTCAGCCGCGACGACCTTGGCTTCAAAACCCACCGTTGCCGGGGGATTGGCGCCAAAGCGACCACCGACCCGTTCCTGGTACACCAACACTTGGCCGATCAGCGAGGCATCCGTTTTGAGCTGTTTTGCCACCGTTACCGCCGACAACTGACCGGCGGAAGGGTGAGGCGTGGCCGGAGACGCTAGCGCTTTCGCTGCTTCACTCGGCGACAGCACTGTCACGCCCTGCCTTGTCTTCAACCGGCTCCACAGTAACTGCGTGACTGTGGCCCCAGCGTCAGCCGGCACTGTGACTGTTTGCCGAAAAGCCTGTTCGGTATTCGGCGGCATCGTCGTCGCCATGTCAGATCGGCGAAACCCCGGCGGTGCCGAAACGGTCGGATCGACTAAGTCCCTCACCTGGGGTGTCGCGAGGGTCGTGAATGGGACCAGGGCGATGGTACGAATCTGATAGCCCAGTAACTCCGCAGACGATTTCGTGGTCACTTTCGATCCACTGCAGCCAACTACGGCTAGCACAAGAACCGTCAGCGTGAGCGCATGAGGCGTCAGGCGTAAGGCGACGGTTCGCTTGTTTCGTATTTTATTCACCTCACACCTCACACCTTTAACCCCTGACGGCTATGCTTGCCAGGATCCAAAAGTTTTGATCAACCGTAACCCGACAGCCTGACTCTTTTCGGGATGAAACTGACAGGCCACCACATTGTCACGCCAAATACTCGAGACAAACGTCGTCCCGTAGTCCGTCGTGGTTGCAGCAATGGTCTTGTCAGATGGATCGACGTAAAAGGAATGCACAAAATACCAATACGATCCGTCGGCAATCCCTTCGAACAGAGGACAGGGCTGCTCAATCGTGACGTTGTTCCAACCCATATGCGGCACCTTCAAGCCCTGGTCTGCAGCAAATCGTCTGACCTTTCCGGGGATAATGCCGAGACCCTTGTAGGTCCCAAATTCCTCACTTTCCTCAAACAACAATTGAAGCCCCAAACAGATTCCCAAAAATGGTTTTCCCGATTGAATTGCTGTGCGAATCGGTTCAACGAGCCCAAAGCGCTCAACGTTGGCCATGCAATCGCCAAAGGCGCCGACACCAGGCAGGACAACATGACTCGCGTTTCCAATGACCTTGGCATCACGCGTCACCACCGCCTGATGCCCCACCGCCTCAAAAGCCTTGGAGACACTGCGGAGATTGCCCATACCGTAGTCAATAATTGCGATCATATCCGCTCCGCGGAGGCGAGAGGCTTAAGGCTAGTGGCTAGAAGAAAGACTCTGTTCCACTCATGCCTATTGCCTCACACCCCTTGCCCCATGCCTGGCCGTAAGGCCGTAACAATACCGCAACTAGAGCCGCCCTGCCACTCCTCAATTATATGAACCCCGATCCTGAATATTCTTCCCCATTTCTTGACCAGCCAGCGATGTCTGGATAAGGTTGCCGAAGAACTGTTCACGGAGGATTCATGCTGAAGCGTATTCTGATTTTGTTCACTCTCGTTCTCACTCTGACCCAGGCCGGATGCACGATCGAGGATGGTGGAGAGATGTATAAACCCTCTCTCGTCACGTCTGAGAGCCGGGAAATCCTTGAAGGGTTGAAGCGGAAGTTCCTTCAGCTTGAGGATGTCAAGGTCGGTGATGGCCCCATCGCCGCTTGGGGGCGCAAGATCGAAGCCGACATTGAAGTCCGATACACCGATGGTTCGGTCGTATATCAAGGCCCCAGCATCTCTTATCAGGGAATGCAGGGCGATGTGTTCATCATAACAACGCGCACAGGCATGGCATCCTGGCCTTCGAGCAAATGGGAATCATGTTGGGACTAAATGGTATGGCCGTCGGCGGAAAGAGACGTATTACCGTCTCCCCGGGCCTGGTCTGTTTTATGGGCATTGTAGAAGACGCTTCCAATGGTGCCAACCCCAAAGCTACCTGCAGTCTCATCATAGGGCGTGCCGCGGTTCGTAAAGAACAATTGATTGTCGAGGCTACGCTCACCGACTCCTGCATTCCCGCCTTCCTGTATATTCCCATGATCTACAGTGGCGAGTTCCGGTGTCGCGCTTCCGAAGCCCCCCAGCGTGACCCCAGTGCGCCCACCTGGCACCTGTACTAAATCCAAAAAGATTGGGCTGATCGCCTGATTGCGACCAGCCCAATCTCGCACGCTTCGTGTGGATCTATCTCGCCTTACAATAGCCCCTTCGTCGACAACACCTTGCCCGCCAACGCTCCTCCAACATCGTTGCCTGATCCAACGCCTTGGCCAGTGCCCTGAAGTCAACTAATCGGCTCCGAACAGATCGAGATCCAATGGGGCCACGGCTACGATTCGTTTGAAATCGCTGTCCACACTCCACAGCGGGAGGCTATGCAAGAGCGCAGTGGCAGCGATCAGGAGATCAGGCAGCGGTACGCTTTGGCCTTTTCTGGCAAGTTGATGACCCAGGCGGGCTGCCCGCTCCCATGTCTGGTCCAAAAGTGGGGCCTGTTCGGCGCCGCCAGCTGTTCGTTGAGGATCGCCCACCGTTCCAGAGTTTTGACGCCGATGAGCAGTTCCGCTCGAATTGGCCAACATATCCACACAGAGCCGGCTACAAGGAGTTCTCTCAGTCGATCCTTCAGAGCATCATGGCCCTTGCGATCCGCCCGGATCCAGACGCTGGTGTCGATGAGGCGAGGCCCAAGATCAAGAGCGGGCATGCGTGCGACGGCGGCGAGAGTGGAACTCGGCTTCGGTGGTTTCAAAGACTCCGGTGCCCAGCGCGTGCGCCAACGCCTTGCGACGCTCTAACTTCACCAGTTCCTCAAGGGCTTTAGCGATGGTCGCTCGCTTGGTTCGCGAGCGGGTCAATCGTCTCGCTTCGGCCAGAAGCCGGTGATCGATCGCCACAGAGAGTCGTTTGGTCGTGCCAGCCATAGGCGCCACAATATCCCGGCTGTGATGCCCAGTCAACAAATTGGAGCCCTGACTCAAGATGATATACCTCTGCTCAAGTCCTCAACTGCCAATAAAACACAAAGGGCAGGCTCCTTTTCAGTCGCCTGCCCCTTCAGACCATCAGATAGTGACGCTCTCTCCGAACTACAACATCCCCTTCGTCGAAAGGACTTTCCCGGCCAACCGCTCTTCCAACATCGTCGCTTGGTCGAGAGCTTTGGCCAGCGCTTTGAAGATGGCTTCCATGATGTGGTGCGGATTGCGGCCGTACATGAGATTCACATGCAGGTTGAGCCCACCATGCGTCACAAAGGCTTGGAAGAAGTCCTCGAACAGACCTAAGTCGAACGCCTTGATCTTCCGATCCGTCAGCTTAACGTTGTACACGAGATAGGGCCGGCCGCTGAGATCGACGGTGACCTGCGCAAGCGTTTCATCGAGCGGCGCTGAGGCGAACCCAAATCGCTTGATGCCTGCCTTCTCGCCGAGGGCCTGGTGCAGAGCCTGGCCCATGACAATACCGACGTCCTCGACCGTATGGTGCTCGTCGATATCGATGTCGCCTTTGGCCTGGACCGTCAGATCGAAGAACCCGTGCTTAGACAGCAGCTCCAGCATGTGGTCAAAGAAGCGAATCCCGGTGTCGATCTTCCCTTGGCCGCTGCCGTCCACCGTCCATTCGACATGGATATCCGTTTCCTTCGTAGCCCGGTGAATCGAAGACTGTCGAGGCGCAGATCCGTTCTTCTTCATGAGAACCTGCTCTGGGCCGACTTGGCATGCGCGTCGAAACCTTCGATGTGAGCCAACCGAACGAGATGGTCTTTCACCTTGCTCAATTCCTCGCGCGTATAGTGCACGATGTTGCTTATTTTAAGGTAATCGTGGACGGACAGAGCCGAAAAAAAGCGCGCCGTCCCGCCGGTCGGCAGGACGTGATTCGGGCCAGCGACATAATCCGCAACCGATGGGGGAGTGTACCGACCCAAGAAAAGCGCCCCCGCGTGACGGATTTTCTCTAGATAGTCGAACGGTTCATCGACCGAGAGGGTTAAATGTTCCGGGGCAATCTCGTTGGCCACATCGATTGCTTCGTCCATCGTGGTGACCACGAAAGCCACCGAATGTCGCGCGATGGACTTCGCCGCGATCTTTTCCCGTTGTAGCCCCTTCAACTGGCTGCCGATGAGTTGCACCACGTCCTTCGCCAACTGGGCCGATGTGGTGACGAGATAGACCTGCGCATCTTCGTCATGCTCCGCCTCGCAGAGAAGATCGGCCGCTACATGCGCCGGCTTGGCGTCGCCATCTGCAACGACGAGCAGTTCGCTCGGGCCTGCCACCATGTCGATCCCGACCGTGCCGTAGAGGAGTCGCTTGGCCGTCGCGACATAAATATTACCGGGGCCCACGATTTTGTCGACGCGTTGGATCGTCTTTGTCCCATAGGCCATCGCTCCGACAGCTTGCACGCCCCCGACGCGATAGATCTCCGTGACGCCGGCGA
>JBKJZK010000181.1:0-3624 GCA_046715215.1 Nitrospiraceae bacterium | reverse complement strand
ACCTATCTCAGCCAGAAAGTACGCTGGGCCTCCAAGACCCATATGAACCAGGAGCAACGCCCGTTCGCTATTCCGGCGATCAGCCCAACCGATCCTTCCGCTGCCTTGATCTTGACCAAGCCAGCTGCGATCCAGGGCACCGAAGCCCAGTAGCAGGATGCGCCCTCCTTGCTCGCAGAACGCGCATGGTGAAACGGTGCTCGTTCGATGCGCGCAGTTGAGGGCTGCCTTGACCCCTCCCCTTAAGGGAGGTATAGGGAATGGGAAGGCCCTCGCTCGGGACAAGGCACGTCTTGGCGCGCCAGGGTTGGGTGGGTGAATCACACGACTGAAGACAAAAAAAGAGGGTGGAGGATTCGGTCCTCCACCCTCTCGAACTCACAGCTGTGACAAAACTACTCGCCTTTGCAGAAGGTCCGCTCGTAGTTGATGATCGTCCAGGCTTCTTGTTCAGTAATCGCGGCTGGGATCAAAGGGACCATGCCTGTGCCTGCACTCCCGTTCTTGATTACCCAGAAAAGCTCGCCATCTTTCCGCTTCTTGTGGAACTTGCAGTTCGTGAAATTGCGGGGGCTCGGATTCAGAATCTTACCGGCCTCGCCCTGGCCATCCCCATTCTTACCATGGCAATTGAAGCAGGTACCCTTGCCCTCGAACAGCGCCTTTCCTTTAGCAATGTTCTCCGGGGTCGCATCAACCGGATTCTTGTTGGCTCTCGCGTCGCTCATCTGATCCGCCGGAACGCGGGGCTTAAGCGGATCACGCTCTTCGGCTCCGACCACCGCAACCGACAGCATCATCAGCGCTGCGCTGATTCCCAGAAACTTAGAAAAATGCCCCATCAGAATTCCTCCTTTGTGTGTAACCACCGCCCGTGAATTCGGCATCGAGCCACCGGCTCATGACATCCATGTCAAAGCGACAAAACGCCGGCGAATATAACAATGGCCTTCGACTCATGTCAAGCAATCCTGGCACTATCGGACGGTCTCCTCCTTACCCGCTACTCCTTCATTATCTCGTTCCCGGCTTCGTACTCACTTCAGTCCACCGGTTTTCGCTCATTCCTACCAGATAAGAATCAAAGCTCGTGCCAGAACGCCCTCACACCGAGGCACGACATTTCGGCTAGTTAGGGGTAGGGATAATCCCAGGAATCTAGGAAGTCTCAAACGGGTGGCACCATTGCGCCTCAGTCCCTGCTACGTCGCCCCATCCCTGTATCGCACGCCGCGCCGGTCAGATTGGTGCCGGTGATGGAGACGTTGACTGACGCACCTGCGTTCCCGGTGCTCGGTGTCAAACCTGTAATCGTCGGCGCACCGAAACCACCCGTATTGCGCGTAATCGAGAGCAGATTGCCGACCACATTGTAGGTGTACGTCGCGACATTCCCTTGCCCGTCGATCACTTGCGACAGGCGACCCAGATCGTCATAGATGTATTGCGCCTGATCTGCGACCGCCAGCGTCGGTACCGACACACAAAGCATTAGCGCACAGGCGACGACTGCCAGCACTCTTGAGAACATCATCTGCTTCATCGAAAGTCTTTCATCACCGATTAGGACTCACTCGTACGTCCATTCCAAAACTACATCTCGTCCGCGCGGCCCGCCAGAAAAGTAGCCCGTCCTCTCTTTCTTGTCCCGATCTATTCTGGTGTTTCTGACAAGGTGATCACTATTGGCTGGTGATCGTCAACGGCTGGCCCGCCGGATTGTAGGTGAACGAGGTGGTATGGGCTTATCACAGATATGCGGTCATCGAAGTTCTGCTGTGCTGAAATGGTTTTTTCCGCAGCCTGCTAGGGCTTGATGACGATATCGCGTACAACTTTTCCGCTCGGGCCGAAGAGCTTTTGAGGCTTGCCATTGAGTTCGGCCTTGACGCCCCCGGCGTTTCCGAGCGTCAGGATAAACTGGTTCTGGCCTTTCCATCTGGCCTTCTCTCCAGGTCGGAGCAAGGCCTCCTGGGGACTGCCGCCATCGATTTGAACGACGACCCAACTCAGTTCTGTCGCTTCAAGATCCAGCGCCAACTGTCCCTCCGTTGCACCAGACCCTTCGAGTGAAATCCCTCCCAGCGGCCCGTCGCTCCCCAGCGACGAAGGACCCGGAGCTGCCAGCTCCGGCACAGCCGGAGCTGTGGATGCCGGGCCGGTCACCGGCCCAGCATTATCTCCCACATCTCCCACGCCCTCCTTAGCTGATACGACAGGGGATTCGCTCGGTTTGGTCTTGGGGGACGGCGGGATCGCCTCTGCCTGTTGGCTCGGCGGCGCGTCCTGAGATTCTGGAGCCGGTGGAGCCGTCCGTTTGGGTGTGGAAACGGGAAGGTCTGAGCTCGAACGACGGACCAAGAGCGACGACTGTTCCCGGCTTAAGAGGAAGATGAGGGTGAGAATCGCAATGCCGATCGCGATCGCGACGGCCTTTCGATTGGCTTTGCGCTTCCGCTCTTCTTCCGCCTGCCTGACTTTTAAACGTTCCCGCTCGCCTTGCTTGTCGTAAAAGGCGCCCGCCGATTGAGCGAATCGGTGGATCGCATCGTCTTCATCGAGTCCGAGGGACCGGGCATAGGACCGGACAAAGCCTCGCGCAAACACTTGATCGGGCAGCTTGGCGAAGTTCCCATCTTCCAGCGCCTTCACAAAATCGGTTCGAATTCGCGTCTTGGATGCAACTTCGTCGATGGTGAGCCCCTTGGTCTCTCGCACCTGCCTGAAAAATTCGCCGATCGATTCCATGGGTGTCTCTCTACGGCTTGAGCCGTGTCAGCAGTTCCTTCGCGGCTGCGGCATACTCACCGCCCTTATCAAGCGTCGTCACCTTGGTCAGCGTTTCCCTTGAGCGTCGTTCGAACCCCAGCTTGTAATACACCCGCCCCAGCTCCAAATGTAACAAAGCCGGGGGGACATTGGGCGGATTGACCACTAAGGCATCCTCAAACGCTTCCATCGCGCCCTGGTAATTACTCTCGTGAGCCAGCGAGCGGCCGAGATGGAATCGGGCCAGGTCCGGCGTGGCATACATGGGATTGGTCAGCGCCTGACGGAATGCAGCGATCGCTTCCGTCCACCGTTCCTGTTTCTCCAAGACCTGGCCCAGATAGGTGTATGCTTCTGAGTAGTTTTCATCAAGCTTCGTCGCGGACAGAAATTCTTCCTCGGCTTGGGGCAATTTACCCTGTAGCGCCAGAATATGGCCGAGCCCGTATCGTGCTTCTTTGTTGCTCGGATCGAGTTTCACGGCCTTCTGGAACGACACAAAAGCCTTCTGCTGATCGTGCTCCAGGCTCGCGATGCCTTCCTGGTAGTACCCCTTTGACTTCTGCGCCACACCTTCGGATGTGGCACAGCCAGACAGCCATCCGATCACCAGGGCCAATACAAGCAACGGACACGCGAACGGTCGAACCATCGAACCGGCAAAGAGGTTCTGCGTCATGAAATGTCCTCGAAATGGGTCAACTGCTTAAAGGCTCGAAACCGTTCTTGAATCTCTTTGTAGTCCAGGTTTCGCAAACGGTCAAGACTAAAGGCTTCCACGGTAAATGACGCCATGACGCTCCCGAAGATAATCGCTTGTTTGAAAGCCTCGACCGAACGATTGCCGGTGGCCGG
>JBKJZK010000180.1:0-5309 GCA_046715215.1 Nitrospiraceae bacterium | reverse complement strand
TGCATGTCCTGCACGGTTGCATGCACGGCCACACGGCCACGCTCCGTCGCCTGCAACACTTGCTTGGCAGACTCCGACGAGGCACCGGCGGTTTCCGAGACCTGGCGCATGGAAGAGGCCAACTGTTCGACCGCGCTCAACGTCTTGATCGATTCGTCTGCTTGCTGCTTCGCGGTGCCGGCCATCTGCCCTGCGCTGTTTCGGAGGGTCCCAGCCGACCGGTTCACGTGTTCGGCTGAATCTCGAACCTGTTGGAGCAACTGTCCGAACTGGTCAATCATGAGGTTGAACCCATCCGCGAGGTTGCCGAACATGTCGGTCGTCACCTCACCGCGCTTCGTCAGGTCTCCCTTACCGACGTCCGAGACCAAGACCAGAAAACCCATCAACCGCTTTTGCAACTAGTCGCGTTCACCTTCCGCCTTGGCGAGAGCCGCCGTAATGTAGTCCAACATGGCATTGAACGATGTGGCCAGCTGTCCGAGTTCGTCCTTAGACTCGATCTTGGCGCGGACTTTATAGTTGCCGCTGGCGGCCAACTGGGCAACCTCCGCGATATGGATCAGGTTCTTCGCGAAGAAATTGACAATCCAATACGCGATGCCGATTCCGAGGACCACCGCGATGAGTCCGCCGAGGACGAGGACCATCGTTCCGATGAAGCCGGTAGTCTGTGCATCGTCGTTGAGATCTTTCGCCACATCTTGCATGTCCAATACCTGTTCGCGACTGTGTTCGATGACCTTCTCGAATGTCGGCTGCAAATTCACCGTCAAGGCTAGGATCCCGAGGTCTCGCATGTTCTCAGCCTGTGCCGGCGTCAGGGACTTCCCGAAACTATCGGCCAGCACACTCAGGGCTCCATCTGCCTCCTTGAAGTATTGCTCGATGGCCGGCGTCAAAATCACCAAGTCCTTTACCTCATCACGGCCCGATCGAGAGATGCGGAGCACGCTACTTCCATAGTCGGCGATAACCTTGTTCGTCTTCTGGCGAAACTGTGACAACCGCGCAACTTCCGACACAAAATCATCGTGGTTCGTGACGCTGACAATCCCGGTCAAGACCTGATGGTGGTGCGTTAATGCAGTACCCATTTCAGCGAAGTTCGCTAGCGGGATCGTATAGCCAGCGTAAACAGCTTGTGACACGGCGCTCAACTGCCGAAGCGTCAGCACACCGGATGTCGCCACTACGAAGATGATGACGCTGACGATACCGTAGCTCGAAATCAGCTTTGTCCGCGTCTTGAGATCGTCGAACCCTCCCCTGACTCCTGTACTTACAGTCTTTGCCATCTTTGCCATCGAGTTCTCCTTCTCTCTGATCGTTCGTGCCTTGAATTGCGTGAAATTTCTGCTTGGTGGCCCCCTTGTTAGCTCGTCCCTTCGAGATATGAGAGCATCACCGACGTTTCCAATACGCCTCGGAGCCGATCCTCCAACTTGACAACGGTCGAAACGAAGGGAACTGCCCCCTCTCCCGTGCCGGTCGGAGCCGGGGAAAATTGGTCCTTGGAAAGGATACGAATTTCCGGAACCGTATCGACCAGGACACCGACCTGGCAATTGTCGTGTTGCACCACGACAGCATGTCTCAATTCCGCCTCGGCGTTGAGGCTGAACATCGGTCTGAGGTCGAGCAATGGAATCACGGTGCCGCGGAGATTCGTGACTCCCACCAAGCCGGAGGGCATCCCGGGAACCGGGGTGATGGATTCGACGACAAAAACTTCTCGCACGTTTAGCAGGTCGATCGTGAAGATCTCTCCCCCCAGAGAGATAACGGCGGCACGAATGCTCGAGGATCCGGAGGCCTGGGTCTGACCCGATACTGACGAAGAAATCCCAAGTGCAGTCAGGGCACCACCCGCAGCTGTTGACTGCTGTGCGGAGTCCATCAGCGTGAGCCCATCACCTTCTTGACGGCGGCCAACAGGTCTTCAGATTTAAATGGCTTGACAATATAGCCGTTCGCCCCTTGCTGCTGCCCCCAGAACTTATCGCTCTCGTTGGCCTTGGATGTGCAGAGAATGATCGGAATGCTCTTGCAGCGGTCATCATTCTTGAGGTCGCGGCAGGCCTGAAAGCCGTTACGACCAGGCATGATCACGTCCAATACGATCAAATCCGGCTTCTCCAAAGCCACCTTGTCTTCCAGCTTGTCGCTGCTCGGAAAGGATACGACCGTATGGTTGGCCCCTTTCAAACAGCCTTCGATCAGCTGAAGGTCGGCATAAGAATCATCCACGACGACGATCTTGCTCATTCTGCATCTCCCTTTGGTTCGATATGTGGTAATACGCAAGTGGTCATTGAAACCGCCCCTTCTTCTTACTTCAACGGAAGTACTAGGCTGATCGCCCCGGCTAAATCCCCTTCCTTCCATCCTTCCTTCTTTATGCCCGTGATGTCCCGCTCTCCCTTAGGCACACCGTGGCAATTCAGGCAGGAGGCAGCTGCATATTCGGGGTCAATCATACGCAGCACCGGTCTTCCATCGACCATCGTGTTACGAACATAACCCTGGCCCTTCGGATGGCGCGGATCGCTGAACATCCGAAGCACCTCCTGCTCGAAATCGTCCGGCTTGCTGTTCGGATTCCGATAGTCGATCCCGGTCAGCTTCATGCGAACACCGGTCTTCTTATAGAAATGTTCTCCGACGCGGCGGGCGAACACGGCATGAAGAAAGCCCTTGAAGCCGACTCCCTGTCTATTGATGACCGGCTGCGCCTCGTCGACCACTTCTCTCTCCGCTTTCACCAAGGCAAGATAGAAGTTGGCTTGGGGAACCACATTGGGAATGCGGAGATCGATCTTGGTCTTTTTCTTGAACCGCTCCATGACTTGATCGGCCACGAAATCTGCTGTAAATCCCTTCTCGCCTTTCGCAGCGTCATTAATGGTGGCTTGATGCTCCGATACCACCCCGCTGCCGATCTTCACCAATTCGATCAAGTGCCCCGCCACTTCTTCGGCCTCGTTCGCGGCTCTCGCCGGCGTACACCACGCCAACGAGATTGTCGTCATCCCCATCGCGACCATCAATAGAACCGGTCTGCGCCGCATTGGCATTTCTCTTTGCCTCGGGTCCTCATGTTGCCGCGAATTGTTTCTCACGGATTGAAATCTCATTACTCGAACTTGAGTGTAGCCGGTCATTCGCCATTGGCAAGCGAATCAACAATTTCGACATCTCTCGAATCTCATGCCGGGATTGGCCTTTTGGGGCTTCACGCAAAAGTCATCCTCCACCACGGCACACAATGCTTCGCCTGGAGTCCAGCAACATACGTGCCGTCCCAAGAACTCGAGAGGACGACCGATTTCTAATCCAATCGGCTCTTGTGCACAAATGCTGTTAATTCAACAACAACTGGCGTAAACGCTATCGATAGTCATAAACATGGTCATCATCTTCGCGTTTGTGCATAGTTGTGCATCGGAGCCGAAATTTTGACTTCTTCCGGCTGATTCATCTTTCAACGGCGAATACGTCTGACACACGGTCGTGCGCATCAGTCGATTCGCATTTCCCATACGGTGACAGGGGATTCCTTGCCCTGTTCGTCACCCCGTACCTTACAAAACAGAAACCCCTGCTAAACCTGAATGAGTGCCTATGTATTGGCCACTAACGGTTCTTGGGCAACGTCCGCAGACCATTGGAGAGAGCAGGGACTGCCCTCAGTGAGGCGGCATCATAATGATCGCCTGAAGAAACATCTCAGGACTAAGGATTCACCAGGAGGGGTCGCTATGTTTCGGAACCTGAAAGTCCCACGCAAACTCGTATTATTTGGAATCTTGTTCAGCATACCGTGACATCGAGCGCCGCGATGAAATTGGTCAGCTGGCCGAAGCGATCGATCGACTGCAGAAAACTCTACAAGGCGGCAGTAAAGTGAAGGCCGCCGCGTAAAAACCAAGGCTTCGGTGCGGCGGAGAAGGATACATTACACGATGGACGGTTCACGGAGTGATGGTGTTCCGTCCATTGAACCTCCGAGTGAAGCGAGAAAGCCGCGTAGGGAAAGGCGCGCCCCACGGTAAAAAGACTGTCTTGGCAGCCTTTGGGCTGGCGGGTGATGTAGTTCCCGGGGTTGGGCGGGTGAGGTGAGAGGAGCGATTTGTCCAGCATCCTGGTAAGAAGACGGGACTCGAAGGGCACAGTTCATGTGGCTTTCGAGTCCCGTTCCCACAAGAACTCCGGCTCATTTTGCTGCTTGCCCATCCAACGGGCCAGGACAAACAATGCATCGCTGAGGCGATTCAGGAACCGCACGAGTGCTGGGTCCAGAGGCTCCTCCCTCCCCAACCGCACACACAAGCGTTCAGCCCGCCGGCAGATCGTTCTGGCCTGATGTAACAAGCTGGAAATCTTCCCGCCCCCTGGAAGAATAAACTCCTTCAGAGGCGGCAAGTCTTTCTGACACCTATCCATGAGTTTTTCCAGCCTGGTCACGTCCCTGGCTGTGACCGTCGGCATATTCTTGAAGGTCTGCCCCGGCGCCGTGGCCAGCAGCCCGCCGACATCGAACAGCTTATTCTGCATCCAGCGCAGTTCCTCTTCTAATCGATCAGCAGCCGGATAAATCCCCGCCAACTCCGCATTAAACGCCCTGATGACCCCAATCGACGAGTTCAGTTCGTCCACGCCCCCATAAGCCTCCACCCGCACATTGTCCTTCCATACTTGTTGCCCGCCAGCCAAGCGGGTTTTCCCCTTGTCACCAGTTTTGGTATAGACCTTCGTAATTCGCATCAGCGACTCCCTTCTTCATCGACCTTCACAAACCGGATAGATTGCATCCATACTTACATATTGTTCTAAGTGGTCGGCCCAACGATCCAGTTCAGCGCCCAGTTGTGTCGAGACGAGGTCGGACTTACGAGGTGAAATGGGTGAGAGCCCCTTCCGGTCGCGTACTCGGTTCAGCCAACCTCTGCGGAACCCAGCCTGATCGAATAGACCATGAATGCTGGCGCCCCAGACACGACCATTCTCACTGGCAGCGCCTTCCTCACTGCTCGCATTGCCTTCCCAGATTTCAGATGCTTCGATGTAAAAACACGGGCGAGCGGCTCCACGACTGGTTCGTCCCATGTGGATTTCATAACCGCGGACTGGCGTGTGCTGTTCCACGTCATGAAGCAGCGACGTGGCCTGAACTTGTCGACAGATCTTTGGCGCATCAAGCTCCGTCGTCACATCGAGAAAACCTAATCCTTTTGACATCCCTCCCCTCTCTAAGCCTTTGGGATCGGCGATCTCTTGCCCAAGCATCTGGTACCCCGCGCAGATTC
>JBKJZK010000179.1:0-1935 GCA_046715215.1 Nitrospiraceae bacterium | reverse complement strand
TCGATGCCTGTCCGGTGGATGCTCTCGGCATGACGCGCGAATTCGAGTGGTCGGTGTACGACAAGCGGCAGCTGGACCTCAACAAGGAACAATTGCTCGCCATCGGCGACCGGTCGTTCCTGGTTCGCGAGAAGCAGTTGGAGCTCCAACACCCGAATGTGGCGTTCTTCAACGTCGCGTTCAAGCACCTGCCGCAAAAACCCGGCTGAAACGCCCGCGCGAGGCTGGCGGGACGGGCGGGAATAGCGAGATGGGCGGGACGGGCGAGAAGGGCGAGCCTTGTAGTGTTCACTGACTACCCGGAATCGGCTGGCTTGCACGTCGCGCCTTTCTCGCATGTCTCGCGCTTCACGTCTGGCGGTTCGTGGAACCGCCAGACGTTGCCGGCATCCTGCTGGGAGCCTGTCTGACATTGCCTTCGTGACGAGGCGAAGGAGGTGCGGCCAGACGCGAGGCCACAGGCCCGGAAAAACCGGAGGTGTATTCGCTGGAGTACAGTGAGGATTTTCTCGGGCCGAGCACGACGCAGATGGTCGCAGATCGTTCGCCGCAGTAGGAAGGTCAATGGCGGACAGGCTCCTGTAGGAAGGGGTTGACTGACCCTGCCGCTTTTGCTACAAGGGCCGGAGTTATCCTGACACACTGGTGTGTACCTTCTTCCGGAGCGGTTCCTTGCAGCATCCAGATTCCTGGTCTTGGACTCGTCGATCTTTCTTGAAAACGTCTGTTGTCGGGCTTCTGTTGCTCGGTAGCAGGCTGCTGCGCCCCTCGGTCGCGCGCGCGAACGAGCTTCCGGACGGCAAACTTACCTTCTTCAACGTGCACACTGACGAACGACTGCGAGTCCGCTATCGTGAAGACGCAGGGAACTATGACCTTACGGCGTTGGATGAGGTGAATCACATTCTGCGTTGCCATCACACAGGAGAAATCGCCGCCATCGATGTGCGAGTGCTGGAGCACGCAAATCTCGTGCACAAAGCGGTCAATAGCACCGGAGAGATTCATGTGATTTCGGGCTATCGGTCGCCCGAGTACAATGCGCAGCTTGTGAAGCGGAGCCGGCGAGTCGCGCAGCACAGCCTACATATCCAGGGGCAGGCGCTCGACTTCTATGTTCCCGGTGTCAAGCCTCGCGAGCTTTGGTACGCCGCATTGAAGTTGCAGTACGGTGGGGTAGGGTTTTATCCTCGCGCGAAGTTCATCCATCTCGATTGTGGCCCCTTCAGGACCTGGTAGCTCCTTTCTATTGAACTGCTGAAAAACGAGTGCGGCACGCTGGAACTTCGACGGTCCACATGTGTATCCCAATAGCAAGACCTTCTTGCAGGACGCTCAAAAAGCCCGTCCAGCGCGGCCGCAGCGAGCGATGAGGCGAGGCGTACCCTTGCGGTACGTTGAGTCTCTGAGCGATGCGAGAACAAAGCTGGCGGGATTTTTCAGCGTCCTGCACTTCAGATTCGCTTGAGGAACAAGACCGACAGAGGCGGGAGTGTGAGCGCGAGCGAATGGGGCATGCCATGAGAGGGTAGGGCGTTTGTCTGGAGCCCTCCCGTATTTCCCATGTTGCTCCCCCCATAGGCCGAGGCATCGCTGTTCAACAGTTCGCGGTAGTAGCCTTCGCACGGCACGCCGACTCGATAGTTGTAGCGGGGAACAGGGGTGAAGTTACATAAGCACAATATCTGATTATCCTGGTCCTTGGCTTTTCGGAGGAAGGCGATCACGGAATTGGCCGCATCGCAAAAGTCGATCCACTGGAAACCGGTCCAGTCGTGATCGAGTTCGTGCAGCGCCGGCTCCTGGCGGTAAAGCCAGTTAAGGTCCCGTACGAGCCGCTGGATCCCCACATGCCGATCGAAATCACAGAGATGCCATTGCAGGCTGGTGTCGTGGTTCCACTCATTCCACTGTCCGAACTCTCCACCCATGAAC
>JBKJZK010000178.1:0-2454 GCA_046715215.1 Nitrospiraceae bacterium | reverse complement strand
TGCTTAAAGCTCGCGGTCATCCTCTTCTTTATTGCCGTGGGGACGCCGGCCATGAATACCGACAACTGGACGCCCTTCCTGCCGCAGGGATTCGCCGGCGTCGGTGCCGCAGCGGCGATCGTGTTCTTCGCCTATATCGGATTCGACGCCATTTCGACAACCGCCGAGGAAGCCAAGAACCCTCAGCGGGATCTGCCGATCGGGATCATCGCCTCACTCAGCATCTGCACCATCCTCTACATTGCCGTGGCCGCTGTCCTGACCGGCTTGATCCCCTCTGCCCAGATCGACATCCATGCGCCGGTGGCCGAAGCGCTGAGTATGGTGGGCTTCAAGTGGGGAGCGGCGATTGTGGCGTTCGGGGCCGTGGCCGGAATTACCAGCGTACTCGTCGTGATGATGCTGGGGCAGATCCGGGTATTTTTTGCCATGTCGCGCGACCACCTCTTGAGCCCCTGGCTCTCAACCGTGCATCCGCGCTATGGCACGCCTCACTATGCCACCATTCTCACCGGCATCGGCGTGGCCACGCTCGCTGCCCTGATTCCCATCGGCGATGCAGCGGACATGACAAACATCGGCACTCTCTTTGCCTTTGTCCTGGTCTGTATCGGAGTCGTGATCCTGCGCTATACGAAACCCAACCAGCCCCGCCCATTCCGGCTTCCGTTCATGCCGGTCGTCCCCATTCTGGGCATGCTGGCCTGCCTCGGCTTAATGAGCTTTCTGCCATGGGTGACCTGGATTCGATTCGTCGTTTGGACTGCCATCGGCATTGTGGTCTACATGGGATACGGCCTGAAGCACAGCAAACTGGCGACCCAGAACGACGGACATTGATCCATTGGCGATTGAATCATTGAACCATTTTTCAATGGTCCGATGAACAAATTACTCAATGACTCAATTCTTAAAGAAGGTTAGTTCGATTCGTCTGCGGGCTGAGCCGCCAGGGCTGAAGCAGAAGCCGGTGTGGTGTCAATCGGAGAGGCTGCAGGCACGCTAGGCTGGCCCGATGGTGCTGATGCACCGGCGAGTACTGCTGGTTTGGGGGGAGCGGGCGGCTTAGGAGGAGCAGGTTTCTCCGGTTTGATACCTCCCTCCCACGAGGGACCGGAGTACATATCCGTCGAGAGACCCTTCGTCTTCCATTTCTCTTCGAAATCCGCGGCCGCCTTATTCGGCGTCTCACCACTCCCCACGACGTCATTCCACGGATAGGCCTTCGGGCCGATCTGGCACCCGGTCTCCGTCCGCTTCAAATACAATGCAATCGGATTCCCGCGGTACGGTCCAAGATAGATATGCACGGAACCGGCGTATTCGAGCAAATGCTCCATGCGCGTCTCCAAGAGGGGGGCATGATGCCATAAGAGGAACGGGAGGGCAAGGAGGTTTGCTCCCCCTTGCTCGCGCAACGCGCGGCCGCAACAGGATACAAGGGAGCAGGCAGACCGTTCTTCTTGCTCGCCGAGCCCCCACGATAAAGCTGTGGTCGCTCGATGCGCGCAGTGAAGAACAATCTGCCTACTCCCCTCTGGGAAGTTGAGGAACCAGAAGGCCCTCGTTGAACGCGCGCAGTTAGGGGAGCAACCTCCTTGCCCTCTAAGGAAGAAGAGATGATGAGAATAATCGAAGGGTCCCCGCTCCTTCGGCAAAACGCTCCGCGATTTGACCCATCCCCTGAAGGGAAACGGCGGTTTCAAGTTCCAAGTACAACGGGTGAATGATGACGCATTTGCGCAAACAGCTGGCGCGATGTTTGTGACTGACGTGGACCTCAGCCGCCGCGAGCACTTTGTCGCCAAATGAGGAAGATGGTCCGCGTTGTCTGTTCGCGCCGATTCCTCCCTCGACGGTCTGCATCCGGACTGGGTATACTACCCAAGCAATTCGGAGAGCTGTTTCGCTCCTGTGCGTTGCGTAACTGAGTGATACCATGTCTTCCTCCCGTCGATCACGTCCCAAGCCATCCGCCCAGGCGCAATCAGAAGTCGCCGCAGGGGAAGTCTTGGCATGGCTCAGTGACTGCATCCAGGGCGGCCTCTGTTTCGTGTCTCTCGGCACCGTGATCTTCGAAAATGCGCATTTTGGAGAACTGGTCGAAGCGCCCAAACCGGGGTTGGAACTTCCGCTACGGAAGTGCCTTCTCGGTAAGGCGATGGCCTGGAATCACGAACCGCTTGGAGCCCGTGACACAACGGAGTATCGCCTGACTGATCGACAGGGCGACCCGATCATCTACGAATGCCGACTCAACGTCGTCCCCTATCGCGGCGACACGGGTGTGCTCATGGTGCTGGAAAACGTCACGGAGCGGACCCTGCTGTCACAGGAAGCCTCCCAGGTTGCCCGATTTCAGTCGGTCCTCGCGCGCATCGGCTCGCTGGCCGTTAGCGGGACGCCGGTGCAGGAGATCATGAACAAGGCCGTGTGCTTGACGGCCGAGGCCTT
>JBKJZK010000177.1:0-5271 GCA_046715215.1 Nitrospiraceae bacterium | reverse complement strand
CTTTGGCTCGATTGTTCGTCACCGCGATGAAATGGGGAACGAGCTTCCCTGTCTCTTTGTGCATCAAGGAGAAGAACCCCTGATGTTCTTTCATGGAGGTGATCAAAATCTCTTGCGGCACCTCCAGATAGGCCGGCTTGAAGGAGCCGATAATGGCATTGGGGCATTCGGTCGTATAGACCGCCTGATCCAACAAGTCTCCGTCTACATTCAGCGTGAAGCCGGTTTTCTTGCACAATGTCGCGATCTGCTCTTCGATCATGTGGCGGCGGCGCTGCGGATCCGGCGTGACCCCCTGACGCTCAAGCCCCTTCAGATAGGACTCGGAATCTCGAACCGTAATCCCCTTCGCACTCCCTAACACGCGATGTCCTTCCGTCCTGTTACCGGCGGTAAGCCCCGCGGCTTCAATCGGAAGCGTGGCTCTTCCGTACAGAGCCACCAGCCACCGCACCGGTCGAGGGAACCGCACGCCGGTGTTATTCCACTTCATCGCTTTTGGAAACGAGAGTTTCGCGATCAACTGCGGAAGAAGTTCTTCCAGAACCACGTTGGCGGGCCGCCCCTGTTCCTGCTTTACCGCAAAGAGATACTCCCCCTTCGGAGTCCGGCGAATCTGCAGCTCTTGAACGGCGACTCCCTGCCCTGCGGCAAATCCCGTCGCCGCTCTGGTCGGCTGGCCGGCAGGATCGAACGCCACCGCTTTCGAAGGCCCCATCGCTTCCTTCACCATAGAGGTTTGCTGGGTCGCAAGACCCTCAACCACCAGGGTCAAACGCCGTGGAGTTCCCAGCGTACGGGCGGATTGAAACGCGAGACGTTGGTCTTTCAACATCTGCCCCGCCAAGTCTTTGAGGGCAGCCAGCGCAGGAGCGATGACCTGGTATGGAAGTTCTTCGACGCCGATCTCGAGCAACAATTCAGCAGTGGCCACAAGGGAAGGGCGCCTTCCCTTGTTCGCAGGAGGAACGGGACGATGTGGTTTCTGGGCCGTTGGCATGGATCCTTCTTGCGGGTCTATGAGCGGCGGACCTCAGCCTTGGAGCGAATACTTGATGTCTTCGCTCCATCACTTCCCGTCCCGCGATTGAGGAGCGGGTACCCCATCGCCACCCGCTCCTCGATGTAGCGTTCGGCACATTGACGGGCAAGCGCGCGGACCCTGGCGATATAGCCCGTGCGCTCCGCCACGCTGATCGCCCCACGGGCATCGAGCAGATTGAAGAGGTGCGATGATTTGATACAGAACTCGTAGGCCGGGAGCGTCAACCGCTTGTCGCGATTCGCCAGCAGGCGCTTGCATTCTCCTTCAAACGATTGAAACGTGGCCATAAGCATTGCCACATCGCTTTCCTCGAAATTATAGGTCGAGAACTGCACTTCGGTTTCGTGATGAATGTCTCCGTACGTGACGGAATCGTTCCAGGCAAGGTCAAACACGTTATTCACTTGTTGCAGATACATGGCAATACGCTCAGTCCCATACGTGATCTCGACGGTAATGGGATTCAGCTCGATCCCGCCGATTTCCTGGAAGTACGTGAACTGGGTGATCTCCATCCCGTCGAGACGCACCTCCCAACCCAGGCCCCAGGCGCCCAGTGTAGGGGACTCCCAGTCGTCCTGAATGAACCGGATGTCGTGCTGCTTCGGGTCAATCCCCAGTTGCGCCAGACTCTCCAGATACAACGCTTGAATATTGTCCGGCGCCGGCTTCAGCACGACCTGATACTGATAGTAGTGCTGCATGCGATTCGGGTTTTCACCGTATCGTCCGTCCGTGGGACGCCGGCATGGTTGGGAATAGGCGGCCCGCCAGGGTTCCGGGCCAAGGGACCGGAGAAATGTGGCCGGATGAAAGGTGCCCGCCCCCATTTCCAGATCATAGGGCTGATGAATGACGCAGCCTTGTTCGGCCCAGTAGTGATGCAGCGTGAGAATGAGATCCTGGAAGGTCACGAACAGTCCAGTCGTTGTTGCAAAGATCTGATTTCTTGTGCAAGACGCGTTGAAATGAATGGAGAAACTAGCAGGAATTCGCAGAGCCTGTCAAGGCACAACCCCTCTAGGATCAACAAGTTGCAGCACGTGGTCTCTACAGAATAGACTGGCGGTGGGGGAGCAGACCAGACTGAATTATTCCGCTCAAATTCTTCAGATCGACTCTTGACGGGAGCTGGCGCGGCACTCTATTGTCGCAAATCTTGATTAACTCACTCGGTATTATATCGACCTGACCATGAAGCTCTCGAAAAAAAGCGAGTACGGACTTCGTGCACTGCTTGAGCTCACCCTCGTGCATGGCAAGGGGACAATACAGCGCCACCAGATCGCAACCCGCCAACATATTCCTGTCGAATTTCTTGAACAAATCCTCCTGGCACTGAAACGAGCCGGCCTGCTCTCAAGTCGTCGAGGGATGAAGGGCGGCTACACACTCATTAAGTCTCCGGGAGAGATTACTCTTGGCCAAGTGATTCGCATTTTGGACGGCCCCCTCGCTCCCATCGGATGTGTGAGCAAGACGGCCTATCAGAAATGCAAGGACTGCCCCTATGCCGAACATGCCCAATGTCCGGTACAGCATGTGATGGGTTCGGTGCGCGATGCCATTGCCGGTATCCTGGACCACTACACGCTCGACGACTTTGTCTCCGGGCATCGCAAAGGATAATCATGGATCTAGTCGTGCTCGTACTGATCACCTTCGTGGCGGCCACCGTCAACGGCGCCTTGGGGTACGGATTTTCTTCGATTACGGTTCCAGTCGCGCTGCTCTTTTACACCAATCGTATTCTGAATCCGGCGTTGGTGCTCGTGGAATTGGTGATCAATGGATACGTCCTCTTCATCAACCGCAAGAGCATCCCGAACATTTGGTGGCGCGTGGCGCCCATTCTGATCGGCCTCCTGATCGGTGTCTCGATCGGCTCCTATATTCTCTCCCTCGTTCATCCGGCGTGGGTCAAGTTTGTGACCTACTTCATGCTGTTGCCATTGATTCTGCTCCAAGCTGCCGGTATCAGAAAACCCATCCAAGCCGAAAAAGCCATCGCGATACCTTTCGGAATAGGAATCGGAACCTTGTATTCCGTCACCACCATCTCCGGCCCTCCCCTTGCGCTGCTGTTCAACAATCAAGGATATGCCAAACAAGATTTCCGTGCCGCGCTGGGCGTCATTCGAGTGGGAGAAGCGGTCTTGACGGGAATCGCCTACTATTTCATTGGACTCTACAGCTACGGCAGCATGGAGATCATTCCGTATATCGTCCCCAGCGTCCTGTTGGGAATTCCTCTCGGGAGCTATCTCATTCGTTGGATAGACCCTGAAACGTTCAGGCGGATCTGCATGGCCTTCGATGCCTTGGTCGTCACATTCGGATTGTCTAGGGTGCTGATCGAATTAAACCTGGCCACCGCGTTCACCACATACAGCATCCTCACGATCGTGATGATGCTCAATGCCTACTTACTGTTTCGATTTTTTCGGGATAGGACCGTCTCATAAGGGAGGAGGGAAGGAACGCCTACCTGACCATCGACAGCCGGACCGTTCACCGGAACCGTCACCATACGCTTCGATCCGTCATCGTCCGTCGCCTGCACGACAATATGGCTTAAGCCCCCAGCACCACTCTACCCAATAGTCGAGCTTTCCTCCATCCATTATTCTTCACCGGCAAGAGATGATTGCATGGTCACGCTATCCTGCGGGGTCGTAGTCCTGTTGTCCCACACATGTGGACCATCGAAGTTCTCGCCTTCCAACGTGATACCTTCTCAGCCTCCTAGCCTGCCCACGACCCGATTCTCACGCCCAATCATAGGCACTCACAGCTGGATGAGCAGGGCGCGGATGGGGCGAGGTTCTTCGAGCGAGACATGTTCTGTATGGTTCTCCCTTCAGTTTCTACACTCCAATACTTTCAAGCATCCACGCCATCATTCAATTCTATGGATAAATCAAATAACTGCAATAAGTAAACGTGGCACATGCCTTGCTTTCTTTGCCCAAGATCGCGCACGAAGTAGACAGAAGCTAAATTCCAATCATACCCACTCATCTGGAGCAGCACATGAGCGATTTGACTAAGCAACAATTCTACCTACCGCGGACCAGCGTCACAGGGACCGCTCGCATGCCCTTACGCCTGCCCGCCATCGTTACTGGCATTCTGCTTTCGCTCATGCCCTTATTGACCGGATGCGGCGGCGGCGGCGGCGGAGAGACCAGTCCGGTAGGCACCACCGCGTCTCTCGCATGGAGTCCGGTTCAAGACCCTTCCGTCTCTGCTTATGTCGTCCATTACGGCCGGCACTCACCAAATGAATTGGGTAGCTGCGCATACGAAAGTTCCGAATCCGTTGACTCCCCGTCAGTCACGCTCACAAACCTTGATCCTAATACCCTCTACTACTTTACGGTCAGTGCCTATAACGGTGTGGAAAGCCCCTGCTCCAATGAAATATCGACTGTCACGCCTCCCCCTTCCTTCCAAACCGATCCACGCACCCCTTCCTTCCAGACCGATCCACGCACCCCCTCCTTCCAGACCGATCCACGCACCCCCTCCCTTGCCCCTGAAATGCCGACCGCTACCCGCCCCGGCGTATAGGGCGCGCCTGGATAGCGCGCGCTATGTCTTGCGCAACCCCGTCCGTGCGCAGCTCGTGGAGGCAGTCACGCAGTGGCCATATTCGAGTCTGCAGCATCCCACCCTTGTCGATCCCCTCCCTGTTCTGCTCCCCGCTGACTGGCTGCACTGGGTCGCGAGCATCCCCTGTTTGACCACGAACTCACGACGCTCCGCGCGTGTCAGAATCGCCCCGGCCCCCTTTGTCTTATCCAACTGGTTCGCGCTATCCGGACTCGACGCTTCGTCCACGCGGACGGCCCCGCAAGACAGCGGATAAATACCCCCTTGTTATCAGAGACTAACTGACTCACATTGACCATGGTCGGGCTCTTTCCTATACTGGCAGAAGCTCGTAAGGAGGCGCGCTGATGAAAATTGTCATAGGCTTACTTAGTGTCGTGGTCCTGGTGGTCGGAGTAATCCTGGCGCTTCCCTTCCTGGTTGACCTCAACAAGTATCAAGACCAATACAAGCCACTCATCGAAGACGCGCTCAATCGCAAAGTTCAGCTGCGGGACATCCGCCTGACTATCTGGCCGCGGATCGGTGCCCGGGTGGCCGGGTTTGCCGTGCTGGACGACCCGGCATTCGGTTCAAGCCCCTTTGCTTCTCTCACGTCGCTGGACGTCGGG
>JBKJZK010000176.1:0-1557 GCA_046715215.1 Nitrospiraceae bacterium | reverse complement strand
ATGATCATGTTGCCCTCACTAGCAGGATGAAAAAATTCGCTTCCAGGAACCGTGAAACGTGGGATTGCCGAGCGCTCTCCCTCCGGAACATTTCACGTTTTACGTTTCACCTTTCACGAACGACGAGGAGAGCCTTTTTGAGCACCCTGCGGGGTGGTCTCCTTTTGTCCCAGACATGTAGACTATCGAAGTTCTGCCGTGCCGAATGGGTTTCCCACAGCCTGCTGGGAGCGCAAACCGCCTCGTGGGCTCATAGAGGTGTTGTTGGCTTGCGTTGTGTTGGTCGATCTGGCAAGCTACATCACTTTTTCTCTTGGAGCCTCCGACGCTAAGTAGATGTCCGCTTGCGGAGAAAATTATGACCCGCTTGATGGGGGCTGTTGGCGTCGCACTGCGGTACAAATCTTGTTTGATGGGCTGAAAGGCGAGCAGGGGTTACTGGGAGGTTCATCATCGTGGAGTCAGACGTCTTCATTCGGTTCAACCTAAGGAGGCAGGTATGAAGCAGGGAACACGAACAATCGTGACGCTGGGCGTCGCATCGGTATTCGCGCTGACCGTCGGGATGTCTACGGCCTGGGCCAATGAGCTAGGTTACGGCAGGGAAGGACACGGGAGCGGCGGGCATAGCTCGATGGGCGGATATGGCGCGGGCATGATACACAACAGCACCGGCCACCTGATCCGGCATCTGCTCAAGCACGAACAAGACATCGGTCTCACCGCGGAGCAAGTGACGAAACTCAAAGACATGCAACTCAACTTGGACAAGACCCGTATCAAGACCGAGGCCGACATCCAGGTCGCGGAGCGCGAGGTGAAAGCGCTGACCGAGGATGAAAAGTCCGACCTGGGAACGATCGAAGCCAAGTTGAAGCAGAGCGGGGATCTACAAGTGGGCTTACGCATGGTCTCTGTCAAGGCCCGGCGGGAAGTGCTCGCCCTGTTGACTCCGGAGCAGCGTGCCAAAGAGAAGGCCGAGCATGAGAAAGTGATGCAGCAGCACAAGGATGCCGGCAAGGGTTACAGCAAGCCTCATGGCGGCGCGATGAAAGACAATCCGCATATGGGTGGCGATGGTGCACAGTCGGCACCTCCATCGGGCACGTACGTGCAGTAGTTCTATCCAAGAAATCTGGGTTGGGGACAGGCGCCCGTCTTCTTGGTGCCTGTTCCTGTTTGAGGAACAGCGGGACAGGCACCGCCGCAGACGTCGGAGCCAGTCCCCTCGGTTCCGCCGTTGACTCAAGCGAGAGGGGCGGGAAAAGCGCGTCTGGTACGAGAATGTCATGCCGAAAGAGTTGAAACTTCCAAGCCACGATTTGCTGGTCGGTCCCGATCGGGCGCCGGCCCGCGCGATGTTAAAAGCCGTTGGATTCACCGACGAGGACTTGTCTCGTCCGATCATCGGTGTTGCCAATACCTGGATAGAAGTCATGCCCTGCAACTTCCACCTGCGCCGATTGTCGGAACGGGTGAAAGCCGGCATCAGAGCTGCGGGCGGCACCCCCATCGAGTACAACACCATCGCGGTGTCGGATGGCATTTCGATGGGGA
>JBKJZK010000175.1:0-2959 GCA_046715215.1 Nitrospiraceae bacterium | reverse complement strand
GTGGATGCCTTGTGGTTGTGGTGCTGGCGACGCTGTTGTGCGCGTCTCCCTCGTGGACTGCTGACTCTCCTCTTACGATCGCCCCTCAAGTGAGTCATACGGAAGCCATCCTGATGGGGCTCTATTTTCATACGCCTCAGCTGGGCTGGGCAGTGGGGTCGGGCGGCACCATTCTGAAGACGGTCGATGGCGGGAAGAAGTGGAAGAAGGTCGTCAGTGGCACCACGGCGAGCCTCTCGGGCGTTTTCTTTCTCGACGAGAAGCAGGGATGGGCCGTCGGAGCCAATGGGACGATTCGCCAGAGCCAAGACGGGGGAAATACCTGGCATTCGCAACTCGCCGATACCCAGGTGGCGCTCTACGTTTGTGTCGCCCAGCGAGGGGTGGGTGGTCGGTGGCAACGGAACCATTCTTTATACGAAGGACGGCGGTTCGCATTGGGTCGATCAAGCGAGCAAGACGAGCGCGGCCCTCTATGGCATTCAATTTCTCACCGCACAGCATGGGACGGCGGTTGGGGCGGTGGGGACCGTCTTGATGACGGACGATGGCGGGATCACCTGGACCCCGCAAGAGACCCAGGGAGCTGTCACGCTGTTCGATGTGTATTTTTCCGATACGTCGACCGGGTGGGCCGTCGGGAACGCCGGCGCCATCTTCCACACGACCAATGGCGGTCATCAATGGATCGATCGCACGTTACCCTGCACCCGCACCTGTACAAAGCTGACTGATCTCTTGCGAGTGCGCTTTACGGACCCCCAGACCGGATGGATTGTGGGGGAACGGGGTATGGTCTACCGGACCACCGATAGTGGTTTTACCTGGACAGAGCAGGGTGCTATCGCGAAGGTCTCGCTGTTCGGCCTCTCATTTCCTGATGGAGCACAGGGCTGGGCCAGCGGAGAAAAAGGCACGATCGTTCGGCTGACCATTGGCCGCTGACAGGCGGCGCAAACGCGTGAAGCGTATCTCGTGAAGCGTTGTTCGTTTCCGGATTCGGACGTTTCACGCTTCACTTTTCACGAACGACGAGGGCGATTTCATCGAGTCTTGATTGGAGAATGCTGAGCGCTGCGATCGCTGCGGTCTCGGCCCGCAAGATGCGTGGTCCGAGGGTGAGTGGGAGGAAACCCTGCTCCTGTGCAAGACGCGGCTCGTCCGGTGCCCATCCCCCCTCCGGTCCTACTAACAAGACAATCGGATGCTGACGGTCGGGTGGCAACGGTATGGTGGCAAGCGAAGGGCCGCTGGAGCGTTCCACGAGAATGCCCTTCAGAGGCGCCGAGGCATATCGTCGGCAGATCTCTGCGAGGTCTACCGGGTCTGCGATGGTGGGAAGGGTCCATCGTTCCGACTGTTGTGCCGCGTCCCGCGCAATGCGCTCCCATCTGGATCGTTGATGCTCCAGGCGTTCCGGGTTGGGCTTGATGACGCTGTGTGTGCTGTGAATGGGCACGATGGTAGCGATTCCGAGTTCTGTGGCCTTCTGAATGATCCAGTCCATCTTGTCGCCTTTGATCAATGCCTGTCCGAGCACGATCGGCGAGGTCCTGCGCGCCGGCTCGGTGTGGTGATCGATGACGCGGCTGTCGATGGCCTGTGAGGTGACGTGGGTCACTTCCACGCGATAGCGGGTTCCGCATCCGTCGTTCAGGGTGAGGGAGTCTCCTGGGTGCAAGCGGAGACTATCGCGAAGATGATGGAGGAGGTCGCCGGTTATGCGGATCGTGGGGGGAGTGATGGCGCCAGGGTCGACAAAGAACGTGGGCATAATGCGGGTATCGAGGAGTCTGTCCGAGTAATGCCATTCTACTGCGGTAAACGATCTGCAAGCATCTGCGTCGTTCTCGGCTCGAAAAAATCCTCAACGTATTCCAGCGAATACGCCTCCGGTTTTTTGGAGCCTGCGGCCTCGCATCTACTTGCAGCTCCTTTGCCTCGCGACGAAGGATTACTCGGACAGACTCCTAGACGATGACCAATGGCGCTATTCGAAGAAGGTTTTCATCTTGTCGAAGAAGCCGTCGCTGTCCTCTTCCATCGACATGCCGCTCTCTGTGCCAAATTCTTTGAGCAATTCTTTCTGACGAGCGGTCAGTTTGGTGGGAATCTGAATCTTGATGACAAATACTTGGTCGCCGGTACTCTGGCTCTTGAGGCTGGGAATGCCCAGGCCTTTGATGCGCAGGGTCTTATCTTGCTGCGTGCCGGCAGGAATCTTGATGACCGTATTGCCTTTCAGCGTGGGGACCTCAATCTTTCCTCCGAGTACGGCTGTGAGAAAATGAATCGGGACGTCACAGAGGATATCGTGTCCTTGGCGTTGGAAGATCGGGTGCGGCTTGACGGTAATCGCCACATATAGATCGCCTGGCGGGCCTGCGTTGACTCCGTGCTCCCCTTCGTTCGAGAGGCGCAGGCGCATGCCTGATTCGATGCCGGCCGGGATGTGTACGGCGATGGTCCGGTCTCGATAGGTGCGTTGACGGCCTTGGCAGGCAGCACAGGGTTCTGTGACGATTCGTCCCGCCCCCTCGCATTGGCCGCAGGGACGGGTGATGCTAAAGAACCCTTGCTGGAACCGCATCTGTCCGGCCCCTTTGCAACTGGGGCACGTCTTGACCGATGCCGCGCTCTTGGCGCCGGTCCCTTTGCAGTCGGTGCACACTTCCCATCGCGGGATTTTGAGTTTCGCCTCTTTCCCGTAGACGGCTTCTTCGAAGGTCAGTTCCAGATTGTATTGGAGGTCGTTGCCGCGCTCTGCCTGATTGCCGCCTCGCTGGCCCCCAAAAAAATCCTCGAAGATGTCGTTGAAGGCGTCGCCGAATCCGTTTCCGCCAAATCCGAACCCGTCCGGACCGGCGCCCTGCTGAGCCCCGGCGTGACCGAACATGTCGTAGCGCTTGCGTTTTCCCTGGTCGCTCAGCGTCTCGTAGGCTTCATTGACTTCTTTGAA
>JBKJZK010000174.1:0-4208 GCA_046715215.1 Nitrospiraceae bacterium | reverse complement strand
AAGCGGCATATCGTTGAGGACAGGGAGGCAGATATCCGTGTCCTTCAACAACAATCACATGTTCAAGAAGGAATATCGTTATGTTCATGAAAGTTATGGTGGCGATCGACGGGAGCGAGACTTCTCTCGAAGCATTAAAGGAAGCGAAGAACATTGCCACTTCCTATCATGGCACGCTCTGCATCGTCTATGCCGTTGGGAATTCAGACGACGCCGATCAACAGGCCGGCCTCAAGCTGTTGGAGCATGCCAAGTCTGCTGTCGGTGATGGATTGGAAGTAGAAACCCGTTTGCTGCACGCGGAAGCCGAATATGGCCTGAATGGTATTACAGAAGCCATTACCATTGCTGTCAATGAATGGGGTGCCGATCTGCTGGTGGTGGGAACAGCGAATCGTCGTGGGTTGGAACGCCTGGTTATCGGCTCGGTAGCCGAACAATTGGTAGCCAAGGTGAACGTATCCATCCTCTTGGTTCGCCCACGTTAAACAGTCCAAATGCTTATGCCTTTGACTCCGGTACGTCTTTCGCTTCAATCGCCGCCGGACACCGATGGCAGCATTTCAAAGGCTTCTTGGGATTTCCAGCCGGAAACCTCCATTGACCCTCCACGCACTGGCATCACCGGAGTCAAAGGCATAAGCATTTCAGTTGATTCTTCGGGAGTCTGAGGCCAGGCAACGCCCGCTGGATGTGTTTGAGGTAAGAGTGGGAACGGGCGAGATGTTGGCGTTTCTGAAAGCCGCTGAGACAGGTCGCCGTGGCCTCTCACAGGATGCGATCGTTGGCCGGTGGGATGGGCTCGGCCTCGGGATCGATCCCGCCCGCATGGCTGCGAGGGACTATTCCCGGTGCTGTGAGCAGAACCTTGAAGGACCGGCGTTTGCACTCCCGCAGTCCTACGACGTCATCATCTTTCTCCATGTCCTTGAGCATCTGCGTAATCCGGAGCAAGGCCTGGTGTGCGTGCTGCCGTATCTCAACATCGGCGGTCTGTGTCTCGGCGGGTCGCCGGGGATCCCGCACTCGCTGGTCCGTTGCCGGGAACGGCGACTGCGAAGGACCGCACAGCGATATGGCCATGTCAGCGCGTTCTCGCCCTGTGTCGTCAAAGCGCTGGCGGTGCGCAACGGCTTGACGGTGGAGTTGCTGTCCGGCGCCTACTTGATGCGCAAGACCGGCTCGGTTCTTGAGAATTACGCCTGGTGGGCTCGCCTGAACCTCGTGTTCGGAGCCCTGGTGCCAAGCTGGCCGGGGGAACTGTACTGGGCGATGCGAAAACACGGCGGCCGGGTTCCCACCGCCGCCGCGGACTGACGATGACAACCTCATTGGTGGGCCTAACTTCAGAAGGCCTCCGCATATTAATGTGGTGCCTGATCGTAAGCTGTCCCAAAGACTCACTTCTGAGGATAGTCCAGAGGCAGGTTACTTCAAAAGCTTGGCTTTTCAGAGTGGGGGATGGAGACCGAGCTTTTGCAGACTTATCGCAGTAAAATCGGAATTGGGAATCTCCGGAGTTGATCCAGACAGAAGTTATAAGGAGCAAGCCCAACACCGGATGAGAGTGTGTCCTCTACCCTGAACCCTTTCGAACGGAACCAGAATGGTAAGCGCGCTGCTCTACGACCGTCTTCAGTTCGCCTTCACGGCCACCTTTCACTATCTCTTTCCCCAACTCACCATGGGCCTGGCCCTGCTCCTATTCTATCTGCGGAGTCGTGCGCTGTGGACCGGCGATCGGCACTATCACGCCGTCGCTCACTTCTGGAGCAAGATCTTTGCGCTGAGTTTCGCCTTCGGCGTGGTCACCGGCATTCCGCTGGAGTTTCAATTCGGCACCAATTGGGCAAAATTTTCGAACTTCGCCGGCGGGGTGATCGGATCGACGCTGGCGATAGAAGGCACCTTTGCGTTCTTTCTCGAATCGTCATTCCTCGGCCTGTTGCTTTATGGAGAGAAGCGATTCGGCCCTCGCGTGCAATGGTTTGCTACGCTGATGCTCTTCCTGGGCTCGTGGCTCTCCGGTTACTTTATCCTCGCCACCAATGCCTGGATGCAGCATCCAGTGGCCTATTCCGTTGCCGAGGACGGGCGCCTGTTCGTGAATAGTCTCTCGGGCCTGCTTACCAACCCCTGGCTCTTCTGGCAATTCACCCACAACATGCCCGCCGCAGTGGTCACAGGATCGTTCGTGATGACGGCGCTTGGGGCCTTCTATCTGCTCTCGAGCCAACACATCGCCTATGCGAAAACGTTCGTACGCACCGGCGTGGTGGCTGGCGCCATCGCCTCCGCGCTCATGATCTTTCCCACCGGCCACGGCAGCGTCAAGCAAGTCTTTGAGCATCAACCGATCAAGGGCGCGGCGTTCGAAGGGCTCTTTCGCACCGAGCACAGCGCCGACTTGATCCTGATCGGTCAGCCCAGTCTGGAAACCATGACGATTGACAATCCACTGGTGGTGCCGGGCGCACTGAGCATGCTCGTGTACTACGAGCTGTATGCGAAAGTGAAAGGCCTCGATGCGTTTCCGCGCGAGGACTGGCCGGACAACGTGCCCCTGCTCTACTACGCCTATCACATCATGGCCGGCTTGGGCTCGATCCTCGCGGCGGTCAGCGGGCTGTCGCTCCTGCTGCTGTGGCGCGGCACGCTCTTCAGGACACCGTGGCTCCTCTGGCTCCTCATGTTCTGCGCCCCATTCCCGTACATCGCCACGACCGCCGGCTGGATGACGACGGAGCTCGGCCGTCAGCCCTGGCTCGTGTATGGCTTGCTGCGCACCGCGGATGGCACCTCGCCGCTCGTCCATTCAGGTAATGCCCTGTTCACGCTGCTCGGATTTCTCGGCCTGTATCTGCTGCTGGGATTGTTGTTTCTGTTCCTGATCCTCGAAACGATCCGCCATGGTCCGGTGCCGACCGGTCAGCACACCGCGACCGCGGTCGCGGAACCGATTGATGGCTGAGGGGCAAGATTGATGGAAACCGTCTGGTTCGCGATCCTCACGCTCATGCTGGCGATTTATTTCGTCTTGGACGGCTTCGACTTCGGCGTGGGTATCCTGTATCCCTTCGTCGCGCGGACCGAGATCGAACGACGTGCCGCGTTGGCCTCGATCGGACCGGTGTGGCACGGTAACGAAGTGTGGCTGATCGCGAGCGGCGGGTTACTCTTCTTTGCGTTTCCGAAAGTCTACGCAGCGGGGTTCAGCGGATTTTATCTGGCGCTCATCATCGTGCTGTGGCTGCTCATCTTCCGGGGACTCGCGCTCGGAATGCGATCGCACCTCGATCACCCTCTTTGGAAGCAGTTTTGGGATGCCGCATTTTCAGGCGGCAGCCTTCTATTGGCAATTGTGTTCGGCGCCGCACTGGGCAACCTGATCCGCGGCGTGCCGTTGAATGCTGAGGGCTATTTCTTCGTCGCACTCTGGACGAATTTCGCAACCGGTCCGGAGCCGGGCATTCTGGATTGGTTCACCGTACTGATGGGGCTGACTAGCGCGGCGATCCTGACCTTGCACGGCGCGAACTACCTGGCCATAAAAACTGAAGGTGCCCTCTACCGGCGGGCAGACTGTGTCGGTCGTCTCGCGGGATGGGCCACAGCGGGATTCACGATCCCGGCAGTCATCGCGGTGCCGTTCGTCCAACCGAGTCTGCGACTCAACTTCGCCGGTCACCCGATTGAATATCTCTTGCCGCTCACTGGCTTGCTGGCGCTCGGCGGCACCCTGTACCTCCGCCGTCACCGATACGACGTCGCCGCCTTCCTCGCCTCAAGCCTGTTCATTCTTGCAATGCTCGGCAGCGTCGCCGCAGGCATGTATCCTCTGATCTTAGTCTCGACGACCGACCCGGCCCTGAGCCTGACGATCTTCAACGCCGCGACAAATGCTTATGGATTAGCAGCCGGACTCACCTGGTTCGCCATCGGATTCGCCCTCATCCTTGTCTATCAGATCTACGCGCACCATGCCTTCTGGGGCAAAGTCCGGGTTGACTAGGAGTCTGTCGGGCTCGACCAACAATAGTGGACAGAGACCGACGGTTTTCGCAGGTGAATGAAAGGAGCGGCATGCCCGACAATCGCAGGAGCCGAGCCGTTACCCAGGGGTTCCACCGTTCTCCCAACCGAGCCTTGTTGAGAGCCGTCGGCTTCGCCGATGGAGACTTCGACAAGCCGATCGTGGGAGTGGCCGA
>JBKJZK010000173.1:0-3184 GCA_046715215.1 Nitrospiraceae bacterium | reverse complement strand
ACAAGGCTTGGGCTGATTCCATGGATCTGAAGCACCGCCTGCTGTCGGACGTGCATCGGACCACTGCAAAGGGCTACGGCCTCTACTTTGAGCCGTTAAACTGCTCGAAGCGTGCGACCGTCATCGTCGACAAGAACGGCAAGGTCGCCTACGCGAAGGTGCAGGAAATCAAGGTGGCGCGGGAGGACAAGGACATCCTCGCGGCCCTCGCGAAGTTGAGCTAATTTCAGTCATAAGGCCCGAAAGTCGAAAGTCTTCACGTCGAAGCTTTCTGACTTTCGGACTTTTGACGTGATGACTTGGGGCTACGAACATGGCCGGAACAGTCGAAGACGTCAGAGACGAAAACTACAAGGAGTTCACCGACGCGCCCGCGTCGATCGTCGCCTACGGCCTGGCCGCCTGCGAACCCTGCAAGACGTACGACCCGATTCTGGAAGAGGCCGCCACCAAATTTCCCGACGTGAAAGTCGGCAAGGCCAAGATGCATGTCCCAGGCCGCTGTCGCGAGATTAAGAAGAGCCACACCTTCGAGACCTACCCCACGACGCACTTCTTTTCCAATGGCAAGCTGCTGCTCACGCGCGAAGGCGTCGTCGAGCCGGCCGAGCTCGCCGCCCTGATTGCGGATCATTTACTCAAGTAAGGCCGGTCGGCTGGCGCGAAGCCACTGCTCCTACCTGACTAGCCCGCATTATCCATGCCAGTTCGTCGCGAAAGCGTGCCATCGGGCCAGGCCATGGGCACGAGGCTAGTGGCTGGAGGGAAGAACCGTGTTCGACTGGATAGTCTTCCCCCCTAGCCTCTGGCCCCGCGCCTCTGGCCCAAACAGTGGCGATTGCAGCAGAAGCGTTCATGAATAAAATGCGGGTTAGGCAAGGAACTGGCGCCAGAACCCTGTTCTAACTTTCACTTCCCCAGCCCAGTTCTTGTCTTCGAACAATGTTCATGCTGAATCAGCCAGGCGGACCCTTCTTTGCGCAGGAGTGTGGTGCATTGCCCAGAGTCCTGCGCTTCGAGTTCACCTTTCCTGATCGCCTGAAACACGTAGTCGTAGGTGGCCCAAGCCGTTGGACCCGGCATCCGAACATGCAGGTTCGATACGGCGCCGATAAAGCGCAATGTACTTCCATTGGTGAGTTCAGCTTCATAGTCCGACAGCCATTTCTCAATTGAGTCCCGCGTCTCCGTCTCGCCATCCTGTAAACCGACATAATCCTTGGTGTACAGCTTCAACACGGCTTGCTTGTCCCTGGTTTCGGAGAAGGTCGCGGCTGCCATGGCGGCTTCCTTCACGGTCCTCTCGATCGCCTCCCCTTCCTCGGCAGACCAGGCCACCGATGCCCACGAGAGGCACACCATCAGCAACGCATAGATCAGGCGTGTATTCATAGAACGCCCGGGATGAACGTACGCAGACGCGTCAGCCTGCATATTCGAAGGACAGGTCTCGCGACTGAACGAGACGAACATTCGATAGTCTTCCCGATGAGAGAGAAGAGACCAATTGTTTCCAGATGTGTTCGACCAGCTGCCCGCCAGTCATGGACTGAGTCCCGAAGGCCTGACGAAGCTCATCACGGTCGAACGTCTGCACCACCTTTTCCTGGACCACACGGTTGAGGGCACCGATATCCGTCACCATACCGGTCACGGAATCAATGGTGCCATGGACTGTCACGAAGCAGTCCCACTCGGGGCCTTGCCTGCCATCCTGTACCGCCGTGAACGAGTAGCGGCGCGTGACGCTGGCGACGTTGAGCCCGGCCGCCGCCGTCACCTCGGCATACAGATCTTCATCCTCATACAACCGAATCGCGTAAAGCGTACCGATGGCTTTTTGAGTATCCAGCTTGGTCCAGAGCACACGTGCGAGGTTTTCCGACGTGGGAATCCGGTCCTCGAAGTAGGGCATATCCAGATTCAAATTCTTATGGTCGAATTCTTCGAGCACATTGAGCAAGACGCGCTTCAAATCGAAAAGATTCACGACCATGCCGGTCTTCGGATCCACCTCGCCTAAGACTGTCACCTCGACCATGTAGTTATGTCCGTGCGCCGGCGGGTTGTAGCAGGGGCCGAAGACGGCTCGGTTCTTGGCCTCATCCCATTCAGCCTTGATATAGCGATGCGCCGCCGCAAACTCGATACGTTTTGTCAGTAAGACGGTAGACATAGTTTCCAGTTCTGGGTTCTGAGTCCTGAGTTCTGGGTTTGAAACTTCGTCCAAACGGACAACTCAAAACTCAGCACTCAGAACTCAGCACTATTGGCTTAAATCAGAGAGCCACTCTTCACGCATGCTCCCAGGAACAGGCGCCTCGGCCTGGTACTCGTGATGGTGCACCGTCAGCATAACCGGCTGGCGCAAGTCGGCGAACGCGGCTGTCATCAACGCGGCCGGCCGGAACCGGACGAAGTGCACTGCGCTGATTTTTGTTTCATGACTGTGGCCGCCCTCGAACAGTCCGAAGGCCTGCTCGGTTCCGGCGCGGATCGCGACGGTTTCGCCGTGATCGAGTCCCATGAACACATCGAGCCATTCTTTCATCCGGTCCTGCTCTGTAAGCTCAATCAGCAACGTGGCGCTCAACTCACCGGACCCCGGCATGAGGGCATTATAGACGTCCAATTCATCCTGGACTTTGTGGGGATCGAGAATGTGCTCGACCCGGATCATTTCCTGGGTCTGAAACCGCAACGTCTCACGATTTTCGAAGACGAGCGTGACGAGCGGCCCAACGGAAATCCGGCGCCGCTGCTTGAGCGCGATGATCTGCGAGCGAAACTGCTCCCGTTGGCGCTCATAGTCAGCCGTGGACAGCAGATCAGCCTGTATGAGTTGCTTCATCGCTCCTGCCAATTCAGTCTTAACTTTGTCTTCTCATCACACATCACGCATCACGGGTTAGGACCGCAACCCATAGGCATCGCGCACGATTTGAATCGGATGCTTCGTCGGCCTGCCGCCGGCATGGGCCATGGCGCCGGCTTGATCCAGCTGCAATCCCGCCAACGGGCAATCGGAGGCCACGAGATCGGCCGGAGCCTGTTCGATCGCTCGAACGGCCTTCTTCGCGATCAGCATCGAGAGAGGGAAAAACTCCGTCTTAGCGGACCATGCGCCATCGTGGCCTGAACACTTTTCAATCACCTCAACCTGCGCGCCGGTGCACTCCATGAG
>JBKJZK010000172.1:0-3025 GCA_046715215.1 Nitrospiraceae bacterium | reverse complement strand
GCTACGTGATGCGGTAGTCTCAACCGAATTTCTCGAAGAATATCCGCCTGGCAAAATGGGAAAGGCTTTGACCGGCTTGCGGGTCGCGGAACATCTCCGCTCAGCGAGGGGCAAGGAGGTGCTGGTCACAAGTTGGGGCGTAGAAGAAAGGGAGGATTGAGGGAGACGGGTAGCAGCCATACGCTCTTTTCCCTCGGCTATCAGCGGTTGCTCCCAGCCTCTTGCCCCTATCCCCGCGCCTTCTCCAAACGCCATCTGCTCTTCTAATTCCTCATTCATCATTCAAAATTCACCATTTAAATATTCGTCCGGTCTGCGGATTGCGCGGCGCTGCCGGAGACAGTGGGATCTCCGTCTGGTTCTAATATGGGCAGGTGCTTGTCTCACCCTTGTCCGTAGGCTGACCCATACACCCGCTATAACACTTCTTGCTCAGGCCTGATTGTGCGAGCGAGGAGCCTGAGAATGTCAATGCATAATAGGGCCTCGGAGACTATCCGCGCCGGGCACAGCTTATGCGTATTTACGCATATTGACCATGCTAAGGCCGATTTAAGATGATGGCACACTAGGAAAAGTACAGGAGGGAGGAAGCGAATCAGGTGGTCGGGCAGTTCAATCGGCTCAACGAGATCGACAAGCATCTTGGCCTGAATTTCCTGCGTGCCTTGTGAGGTAGCCCGCATTATTCATGAAGGTTCGTGGGGAAATCGCTGAGCCGTGTCGCGAGCCCGCTGGCCGAAGGCCCGTCGTAGCAGCGGATCGGCGATTCCTCCAGAAGTGCTCATGAATAATGCCGGCTAGGGTGGATGAGCGTGTGGCTGTGTAATGCTTCATATGAAGGTGTAGAACGGGAAGAACATTATGATATTCCAAATCAGCAAGGTCGTGGCACTCTTCGTGGTGCTCTTCGTGCTGGCATCCCCACAGGGGCTTTTTGCGGAGGGAATACGCGGCGGATTCGATGAGGCGTTCGGCCTGCGGATCCATCCGGGTGCCCAGCTGGCTCAACCCAATGTGGAACAGCGTCCGCGCCATGCGCTCGATCGGGCCGTCGCCGTTCGTAATTGGAACCAGATTGCCATTGATGCCAGCGGCCTCGATCACACGCCGTCTGACGCGTCCCACATGTTCGGCCATCAACTCGGGCCAGGCCGGTCGAGCCAGGCGATGGCCATCGTCCATCTTGCCATTTTCGATGTCGTCAACGCGGTCGAAGGGGGCTACAAAAGCTACACCGGACTGGCTCCGGCGGAGCTGGGAACATCACTCCCTGCGGCTGTTGCGCAAGCCGCCCACGATACGCTCGCTGCGCTCTTTCCCTCCCAAGCGGCGCGTTTCGTTGTTTTCCTCGCTAGGGACCTGAACGAGATTCAGGACGGGCAGCTGGAAACCAACGGGATTGCGTTAGGGAAGCGTGCGGCTGCCGCCGTCCTCGCCGCGCGAGCGACCGATGGCTCGCAGCACGATGAACTGCAGGTGGGCACTGGTTCGTTGAATTTTCACACGAGCGACGCTCCGGGTAAGTGGCGGAAGGATCCCATCAGCGATATTGGGATCGCGCTGGGCGTCAAATGGGGCGGGGTCACACCCTTTGTCCTCGAACGGGGCGATCAATTCCGAGTGCCGCCGACGCCCAGTCTCGGCAGTAAAAAGTATACCGACGCCTATAACGAGGTGATGACGCTGGGGGGCGATGGAGTGGCGACCCCCACCACGCGCACGGCAGAGCAAACCCAAATTGGGATCTTCTGGGCCTATGACGGGACGCCCAGCCTCTGTGCCCCGCCACGGCTCTACAATCAGATCACCATGCGAATCGCCCAGAAAATGGGCACGGACACCGATGCTTTAGAGCTCGCGCGGCTTCTGGCACTCGTGAATGTCGCGATGGCAGACGCCGGGATCGCCGCGTGGGAGTCCAAATACTATTATCAGTTCTGGCGGCCGGTCACCGGTATCCGAGAGGCAGACGAGGGAACCGGCCCGACTAAAGCTGGCGATGGCAATCCTTTGACTCTCGGAGATGTGAATTTTACGCCACTTGGTGCGCCGGCCAGCAATCTGATGGGGCCGAACTTTACGCCTCCCTTTCCGGCTTATCCGTCCGGACATGCCGTTTTCGGAGGTGCGCTCTTCGAGATGCTGCGCAGCTACTATCGAACTGACCGCATTCCATTCACCTTCGTCTCGGACGAATTAAACGGTGTGACTAAAGATAACCGAGGGAACGTGCGTCCGCTCGTGACGCGTAGCTTCTCCTCCCTGTCGCAGGCGGAGAAAGAAAACGGCCAGAGCCGCATCTACCTCGGCATCCATTGGGCGTTCGACGCAACCGAGGGGATCAAGCAGGGAAACCGCGTAGCCGACTACGTGTTCGACAACATATTGCGACCGCAGCAACGACGGTAACGCTCCATTGCGCATCTCGTCGTTTGTCGCTCGTATCTCGCTGAAAGTTCAACACGCTTCACGAGCGACGTCCTGGTCAGCCGTACACCATGCTCATGGAGCCGACCCTCCAGCGACTGGCCGGGTTACAGCCCAAGACCTTGGTGACGATGCATGGGTCGGCCTTTGTCGGCGACGGCGCTCGGGCGCTCCGCGACCTGGCTACAATGTTCAAGGATGTTCTCGGGCCGAAGCGCGAGAATCTGAAGGTATCAACAACCATTCGCGACTGGTTCGCGCGCGGCCTTGAGGGGCGATCCATGTTCCTCCCACATGCCCAAGTATGCGCTGACTTAACCCGCATTATTCATGAGACGCTTCTGCTGCAATCGCCGATCCGCTGCTACGACGAGCCTCCGGTCGACGGGCTTGCCCTTCGAACCCTCACCGTACGCACTAGTACGCATCGGGTCCTCGGGACTCCGCGCGCCGGTCTCGCGACGCGACTTAGCGATTTCGCCACGAACCGTCATGAATAATGCGGGTTAGCCGAAGCATCACTCGAATTCTTCCCATCCGCTTAAGCGGCTGCCGAACACGAGGGTGCGGTTGCTGGTGGTGACGATGATGAGGC
>JBKJZK010000171.1:0-10701 GCA_046715215.1 Nitrospiraceae bacterium | reverse complement strand
GTTCCCAAACCGGCTATCGAGGCCGAACAGGCATTTTTGAGCTCCTTGTGATGGACGATGAGGTCCGCCGCCTCATAGGCAACAAGGCGGACTCGGCGTCGATTCGTCAAGCGGCGATGGCGAAGGGAATGGTAACGCTGAAAGATGAAGGGGCAGAGAAAGTGTTTCACGGGGTGACGACGACCGAAGAATTGATGCGGATTACCCAACAGGAAGTCGAGATTTAGCCCGATGCCCGTCTATCACTATAAAGGCTATCGGAATGACGGCGGAGCCGCGACCGGCATCATCGATGCTGAGAGCCCGAAGGTTGCGCGCGTGAAATTGCGGAAGGTCGGCGTGTTTCCCACCGATATGGTGGAACAGGGCTCGGGCTCGATTACCCCCAGCTCGGCCACGGGCACTTCCGGCAAACCCACTGCTGGAATTGGGCGCTCCCCTGCCCTCAGCACGACCGATGTGGCGATGATGACCCGGCAGTTGGCGACGTTGCTGGTAGCAGGACTGCCGCTGGTCGAGGCGCTCGGGGTGATGGTGGATCAAACCGAGAAGAAATCCGTGAAGAGCCTCATGGCCGACATCCGTGAAGCCATCCGTGGGGGAGCGTCGTATAGCGCGGTGCTGGAGCGGTACCCGCGCGAGTTCTCCCAGATTTACGTACACATGGTACGGGCCGGTGAAGCCAGCGGGGCGTTGGATCAGATCTTATTCCGCCTTGCGGAGTTTTTGGAAAAGCAGTTGGCGCTGAAGCATAAAGTGACGAATGCTGTTCTCTATCCCGCCCTCATGTTGATCGTCGGTATCTCGGTGCTATTTTTCCTCATGACCTTTGTCGTGCCGAAAATCACCGCCGTCTTTACGAGTTTGAAGCAGGCCCTCCCCTGGCCTACCGTCGTGCTGATGAGCATCAGTCATTTCCTTGCAGACTATTGGGCGGTGATTCTTGGTGGGGTGGGCGTGATTGTGTGGGCGGTGCGCCGGGCGATGAAGACGGAAGCGGGACAGCTCACGGCCGACCGATGGCTGCTGAAGATTCCACTCATGGGCGAGGTGGCCCGTATGGTCGCCATCTCGCGGCTCACGAGCACGTTGGCCACCATGTTGGCGAGCGGTGTGCAGTTGTTGGATGCCATGGATGTCGCGAAGCGTGTGATGAGTAATCGTGTGCTGGAACATGCGGTTGAGGGGGCCAGGCAGAATATACGCGAAGGGGAAACGATTGCCGAACCGTTGAAGCGCAGCGGAGAATTTCCCGCGCTGGTCACCCACATGATTGCGGTCGGTGAACGGAGCGGTGAAATGGAGGAGATGCTTCGTCGAATCGGACACATTTATGATGGAGAAGTGGATCGGGTCATTACGCGGTTCACGTCGCTCCTGGAACCCATCATGATCTTGGCCATGGGCATCTTGGTGTTCTTTATCGTGGTGGCGATCCTACTGCCCATCTTTGAGATGGGGCAGATGGTTCGATAGCAAGAGGGGGGAACGGCCAGGTGCCCTTCTTGCTCGCAGAACGCGCACGATGAAACAGTGCTCGCCTGGGACAAGAACGCGTCTCGGCGCGCTCGGGGGTGGGCGGGTGAGAAAGTTGCGCGCAGTAAAGGGCTGCCTTGGCCGCTCCCCTAAAAGAGAGGTAGAGAGAATTAGAAGGGCTTGCTGGACGACCTTTTTGAGCCTCCTGCGGGAATGTTTTGCTGTTGTACCACACGAGCGCTCTTTCGAAGTTTTTGTGTGCGAGATGGTTTTTCCGCAGTCTACCAGGGGCAGTGATTCAGTGAAGGGTGATGAGTGATGCGTCTAACGGGAGGTGTTCGATGAACGAAAGAGAGCAGGTCGAGAGCGTGAGGCCGCTTTGGGGAAAGACCCATCAATGCGCGAGTTCCTACTCATCACCCATCGCCCATCATCCATCACGCCATATTCTCCACGGTGAACGCGGCTTTACCTTCATCGAGATCATGGTCGTGGTGGCCATTCTCGCGATTCTCGCGGCCTTGGTTGTCCCTCGCATCATGGGGCGAACCGATGATGCCAAGCGCACAGCCGCAAAAGTTCAAATTCGAAATATCGAAGGGGCTTTACAACTTTACAAGCTCGACAACGGTATCTATCCCTCGACTGAACAAGGGTTAAAGGCCTTAGTGGAAAAACCTTCTGTCGGGGTGATCCCAAAGAAGTGGAAAATCGGCGGCTATATTCCAAAACTTCCTGAAGATCCCTGGGCAAACCCCTACAAGTATCTGAGTCCCAGTCAGAGTCCCGGTCAGAATCCCAATCTGAAAGCTGAGTACGAGATTATCTCACTCGGAACAGATGGCGAAGTGGGTGGCGAAGGAATCAATGCCGATATCACGAATTGGAATCTGGACAAGGACTAGCAGGAGGCTGAAAAAGTCCACCAGCTTCGTTCTCGCATCGTTCAGACCCTCAACGGGGACCCGGCCGCCTCACCATTCGGCGGCGCGCACAGACTTGGTGCTCCTTATTCGTCGCACCGTGCGCCCCAGAGGGTACGCCTGCGGTTTCGACTTGCCTGCGGCCTTGTTTGGGAAAAGACGCGTCTCGGCGCGCCAGGGTTGGGCGGGTGAGAAGTCCGGCCTTTTTGAGCCTCCTGCGGGAGTGATCTGCGGTCATTCGTCAATCGGTGCTGAGTCCTCAGCCATCAGCATTCAGCTCTCAGCTCCGGACGGATCTCAGTCCTCAGCCCTCGGTCCTGAGCCTTGCATTTCATCATTTAACATTCACAATTCTACATTCCCCGAAGGCGGAACCGCTTCAGGTCTGACGCCTCACGCCTTACGGTCCTCCAGTGGATTCACCATCCTGGAAATTATCATTGTGCTGTTCTTGCTCGTCGGGTTGCTTGGAATCATCCTGCCTCGAATTTCGCTGGATGACAGTCTGGGCACTGTGGGCCGGCGACTGGTCGGGACTGTGCGATCCCTTCAGAGCCTGGCCATGTTGACCCAAAAGACGGTCCGCTTGTACGTTGATATGGACCGAGGGGTCTACTGGCCGGTGATTCTGGATGGGAACCAAGAAAAGATACCACTCGATCCCATCTGGGCCACGCCGTTGAAACTCTCAGAAACCATTCGCATTTCAGACTTTCTAGCGGGTCAAGGGAAAAAAGAATCCGGTCGGGTCGATCTGTCCTTCTACCCGACGGGAAGAATCGACCCGGCGACGATCCATTTGATGGATGCAAAAAACAACATTCTGGCCATTGCCATTGAACCGGTTACAGGAGCGATCCGCATGAGCGATGAGCGGATTGAGCCTCCCAGGCCCCTCACAATTCTCGATCGTGTGAAACCGTTGCTAAAGACTGCAGAGGCAGTCAAGTAATCACGGCAACGCTGAGAACCTGTGTCATCGAAGGGTATTCTTCTTATGGCAAGTGAACGAGGCTTCACGTTATTGGAAGTATTGATCGCGCTCGGCATTCTCGCCCTGGCGCTGCCGATCTTATTGGGACTTCGCAATTGGGATCTCGACCTCCATGCGAGAGCCAAGGAACTCACGACTGCCACGATCCTGGCGCAAGAAAAGTTGATCGAGACGGAGTTAGGGACACTCTTGCCCCTCGGGGAAACAGGCGGAGAATTTCTTGCCACCCCCCTGGGATCGCAAGCCACCGCCGAGCTCACGAATCGCCCGTCGAATTATCGGTGGAAGCGGATTGTATTGCCCACGCCATTACCAGTCGTGCGAGAAATCAAAATTCAGGTTCTCTGGCCGCGAGGACAAACGGAAGAAATGGTCGAGGTCAGTACCTATGTCTTTTCGACAAGCGCCGCAGGGTTCTGAGGGCGGGTTTACCCTGGTCGAGGTTCTGCTGGCGGTGTCTCTGGTCGCCATGATGGCCACCCTGGTCTTTGGGTCCCTCTATGTCACGATAAGCGCGATTGATGCGGCACGGGTGAACTCGGCCAATGAGCAGATCGTTCGCAGTACCTTACGTGTCATGACCGATGAGCTGTCAGTCAGCGAGGGCCGTCCGACCGGTGCTGGTCCTTGGATGGGGATCAACGGCCAGCAGGACGGTCAGCCTGCCGATTCGGTAGCGTTTCTGACTATGGGCCAGTTTCGAGGGTCAGAGTCGGCCAAAGATACCGAGCTGGTTCGTATCGTCTACACCAGAGAAGGTGATCGTCTCCTTCGATTCGTGCGCAGGAATCTCTACGGTCTGACAGACGAATCCGTCGAGCAAATCGAGCTGGCTACCAAGGTCAAAGGGTTCAACATGCGCTACTACGACGGCAAGAGCAATCTTTGGCTGGATGAGTGGGATGGCCGTGGGCGAGGGGCTCCAAAAGCGATCTTAATCGAACTGACGCTGCTCCGAGAGAAAACGGAGATCCAGACCGTTCGCCAGTGGGTGGCGGTGGGAGGCTTGTGATGACCTGGACGTTTGCCTGGCCTGAGACACTGAAGCTGAAAGGTCATTTGGGCTGGGGGCTAGCGTCGCTGGCCTGCTTCATCGTATTTCTGGTCCTGACCTTTCCCTATGGCCCGCTCCAGAACCGCCTGTTGACCGAACTCAATCGGGCGAGTGGATGGGAGGTGCGTGCCGCGGGTTGGTCGATGGGCCTTCCGATGGCCATTGAGTGGCGTGATGTCGTCCTTGCCGGACCGACGATCGGGACGATTCCAGTTGAAGCCGTGCGGACAACGGTTGGAGTCTTTCAGGCATTGTTAGGGCAACTGGTGATAGACTACGCCATCCAGCTACCGGGAGTGGCCCAAGCGGGATCTGGACGAGCCACGGGATCTCTGACTGCGGCCTCGTGGTCCTTCCGGGGTCCTGTTGCCGTCAAGGGCCATCTCCAGCAGGTGGATCTTGCGACAGTCTTGAAACCCTACGTGAGCCAAGGGACAGTCCAGGGAGATTTCATCCATCAATGGGTCAGCGCACAAGGCGCCCAGGATGCCCTCAAAGGGGAAGGGACCATGAAGGTCGAAATCAAGGACCTCGTAGCCGCACGGATCGCTGCCGGCACCGCCTCAACTCCGTCGCTTACGTTCAACCGCATCCAAGCCGCGCTCGCCTGCCGCGATGGCGCATGCGACATTACGGAATTGAAGGGGGACGGTGTGGATGGATCGTTTACGGCACAGGGGCGCGTAACGTTGCGGCAGCCGCTGCAGCAGAGCCTTTTGGATCTCACAGTTACTGTGATTCCCGGCGCAGGGTTTGCCCAAAAAGCGGCGAGCCTCTCGTTGCCACCGTTCCAGCCTGGGGCCCCCTTGACGTTCAAGCTGGTAGGGCCGATTATGACCGCGAGAGTGGCGCTCTAGCAGGATGCTGGAAAAGTCCGCCAGTCTGTCTTGTTTATTTGGTCTGTTCTGTCTGTCTCGTGTGATCGGTTGAATGAAACTAACCAGAGAAACCAGATGGACCAGACAGACAAGATAACCAGACAAACCGGGCTCGTGATGAGGATGAGGAGCGAACAGGGTTGTCGATGATTGCTGAATGCGTCGGGCTCGATATCGGACAGACGGCCTTCAAGGCTGTGCGCTTTCGCCGCCGCCTGACAGGGCGTGAATCGGTGGAATACTTCCACTTGCCCGTTCCCTATGGGCGTCCGGAACACACGGAGCCGGCGCATCGCGCGGCCATGCTCAGAAACTTCCTCTGGCAGCACGGTTTGTATGGCAGTGGGGAGATTGTCACCGCACTTTCCTGCCAGGATGTGTTTGTCAGAACTCTCTCCTTTCCCTTTCGCGACGCCTCCAAGCTGGCGCAGGTCGTCCCGTTCGAAATGGAAAATCTGATTCCCATGCCCTTGGAGGACGTCATGGTCGGCAGTCTGTTGCTGCCGGCGCGAGAATCCCAGGAAGGAACCGCGAAAGCCAAAGGGTCCGAAGTCCTCGTCACCGCAGCACCCAAAGAAAAAATTGCTGAACATTTGCGGTTTATGGCCTCTGCTGATCTGAACCCCTCTGCGATCACGATAGACGGCATGGCCTTGTTTTCTGTCAGCCAATTTCTGAAAGAGGAAGGGGCCCAGGTTCCCGGCGACATGGCGATCATCGATGTCGGGGCCTCGAAGACGACCTTGTGCCTTGTGCATGAAGGTCGTCCCGTGCTGTTGCGGACCGTGCTGTGGGGCGGGAATCATCTCACCCTTGCGCTTGCCGTTCGCTATGCCTGCAGCTTCGCCGAAGCGGAACGACGGAAGCGGGCCATGGCCGTACAGGAAGTCGATGCCTGGCTCGAACCGGTCCTCAAAGAGTTACGCGTCTCCCTCCATGCCTATGAAGGCACCGCCCACCAACGGTTGACTCATTGTTGGGTATCCGGCGGCGGCTCAAAACTGAGAGACCTGAGCGGGCATCTGGCGAATCAACTTGGGTTACTCCCGGTCGGCCCGCGGCAAGGATTTGGAGCGAGTTGCCCCCGTGCGTTTTCCATTGCCTTCGGACTAGCAATTCATCCGAACATTGTCCGCCCCCGCTGGAAATCGAGGCTGGTGGGATCAGGTCTCGCGCTGGACTTCAAGGCCGGCAGCGATGCCGCATCGGCCACAGCAGATGTATCAAAACGGGATCGCCAGTTGGCCTTATGGGGCGTGCTCATCCTGGCTATTCTGGCACTAGTGGATCTTTCCGTACGCGTGATGCTCAAGGATTCGACGGTCAAGGACCTTAAACACGGGCTCCAGACACAATACGAGCAATCATTTGGTCCAGGCGCCGGCCCGGGTGAGGAGTTGGACCAGGCGCGCTATCGAGTCTCGGAGCTGGAGAAAGGTCTCTCGATTGTCGACGGTACACGCTACAACGTCCTTGCCGGCCTTGCAGAACTGGTAAAACATGTGCCGGCAGGCGTGCCGTTGAAAGTACGAGAACTGACGATCGACGGGACCAGCGTCCATCTGGAGGGGGAAACCACGACCTTCGATGCGGTCGAAAAGATCAAGCAGGCCTTCGTGGCAGCCGAGACCTTTCAGGAGGTGTCCATCAGCGATACCCGTGTCGGGGCTGTGCAGAACCAAGTCGTGTTTCGCCTCACCTATACGGTGCAACGGCCATGATGCAGATACTGAAAGAACGGTGGCAGCATTTTTCACAACGCGAACGCATCATTGTGGCTGCCGGCGGGGCCATGGTCGCAGCAGCGCTTGTCTTTCTGCTGATCATCGATCCGCTCATGGGGACGATCGACAAGCTCGATCGACAAGCGCGCCGTAAAGCGAAAGACAGCCAGGAGCTTTCGCTCGTCGCGCAGGAATATGTGGTCAAGCAGGCGCGTATCGCCAAGCTCGAACAACGCATGCCGAGCCCGCCGGCCCAGTTTTCGTTGCTGGCGTTCATGGAAGAAGCGACGACGACGGCGCAGATTCGCGATCGCATCGTCGGCATGCAGCCGCAAGCCCCCGTCGTCGTCCAGGGCTATCAGGAAACCGCGGTTGACCTTCGGCTGGACGGCGTGTCGCTTCCCCAGATCCTCGCGCTGCTGGTGGCGATCGAACAGGCGCCCTATGACGTCCAGGTGCATCATCTGCAGATGAAACCGAAGTACGATAATCCCGTCAATCTCGACGCCACGCTGAGAATCGTGACCTATGCGAAGGTCTGATGAACGTGGTATTGCCCTCCTCCTCACCCTCCTGGTTCTCACCCTCCTGGTCGCGCTGATTCTCGAGTTCGATGTCGAGGCGAGGCGGGAGTACCGCGACGCCGCGGCCTTTCGCGATAACTTCAAAGCGACCGTGCTCGCGCGCGCGGCGGTGCAGGCGGCCCGCGGCGTATTACAGCAAGATTTCTTGAAGGACAAGCAAACGGGACAGTTCTTCGACGCCCCCACCGACTTGTGGGCCCTTCCCATCACGAACTATGTCATCGGCGACGGCCTGCTGAACGCGAAGATCGAGGATGAACGGGGCAAGCTGAACCTAAACGACCTGGCAGCCGGAGGAGAACCCACTGCCAGGAAACCCAAAGTCCAGAGAGTCAAGCGACTCTTTGAACTCCTGCAGATCAATCCGGATCTGGTGGATGCCATTGTCGATTGGGTGGATGACGGCGAGGTGCCGGAACCGGCCGGCGCAGAAAGCCTCTACTATCAAACGCTGCGTCCGTCCTACCGGGCGGCCAACACTCATCTGCAGACGCTCTTAGAGTTGCGCCTGATTAAGGGGATGACTCCCGAGATCATCGACAAGCTCTCAAAGCTGGTGACCGTCTATCCGCAAGAAGGTGACAGCAAGGTGAATGTGAACACCGCCGATCCCCTCGTGCTGCAGGCCCTCGATCCTGGAATCACGCAAAGCATGGCTGCGGAAATTGTCCAGGCTCGCCCCTTCAAGACAATTCAGGAGTTGGATCGTGTGAGTAGTTTCGAGGACATTGGCAAAAAACTCCGTCAGCAAAACCTGTACGACGTCAATAGCGACCTGTTCTTGGCTCGCATGATAGTGAGGGTGAACGAAGTGACCAGAAATGCGACCGTGGTGCTCCAACGCGATAAGAATAATGGAACAGGCACGGTGCTGTACTACCGCGTCCTCTAGTCCGCGTTATTCGTGAAACGTAAGACGTGAAACGTATCACGAAGATCACCGTATCTCGTCCGGGCCATAAACGATACACTATACGCCCTGCGCAATCAGCTCCGCGCTCCTCGAACTACCTTTCACGTCTGCCGAGACCTCAGCCTACTAACCACCTGCTCGACGTTCTTCGAATCCCCATTCTAAATTAACAATCCTGTAACACCACTGTCATCTCGCCATAATCTATTGGAGCTACCCTCCAAGTCAGACAAGACACTCGATAGTCCCCAACGGGAAGAAAAGGAGGTATTCGAATGATACGACTGTGGTTCGCGACCATCGCCTGCGTCATCGGCATTGGGTTCATTATCCAGGCCAACATTGCCCACGCTATGATTGAGGACATTCTCTATGAGAAAGGGCAGATCACCAAAGAAGAATGGCTCAAGACCAAAGCCGACCATGAAAAAGAAGAAGGCATTATTCAACAACGCGCCGCCACCAAAAAATGGTTTGACAAGCTCAGCATCCGCGGCTATACACAATTTCGCTATAGTTACCTCACCGACGAAAAAGATCTGGTGAGCGAGTACGATAGCTCCATCGGTAATAATAAAGGCTTCCAGTTCCGCCGTGTCCGCCTCGTCATCTCCGGCGATGTCACCGATTGGCTGTCCATTTATATTCAACCGGAATTTGGGGCCACCGCCGGAACCGGCAATAACAACTTTGTCCAACTCCGAGACGCCTATGCCGACATCTTCCTGACGAAGGAAAAAGAATTTCGTATTCGAGGGGGGCAATCGAAGGTCCCGTTTGGGTTTGAAAATCTTCAGTCCAGCCAACAGCGTCTCGCGCTTGACCGGGTCGACGGCCTCAATAGCGCGGTGAACGGAGAGCGCGACATTGGTTTTTTCCTCTACTACACTCCGGCTGAGACCAGAAAACTATTCCGCAGCCTGATCGAGAGTGGCCTCAAGGGGTCCGGAGACTATGGTGTGTTAGGCATCGGGGTGTATAACGGGCAGAGCCTCAATGTCGCGGAAGGCAATGACGATAAACATGTCGTGCTGCATGCCACCTACCCCTTCGAATTGCCCTATGGGCAAATCGTGCAAGTCGGAGCGGATGCGTACCGTGGATTAGTAAATGTTCCTGTAGCGGCGGGTGTCGCGATCGCCGACGGCGGGAATATCCTCGACGAGCGAGTCGGCGCACATTTCGTGCTGTATCCTCAACCCTTCGGTTTCCAGGCGGAATGGAACTGGGGCCGGGGCCCGGAACTGAACGCTGCCCGCACAGCCGTTCAGGAAGGCTCGCTCCAAGGCGGATACGTTCAAGCCATGTATAAGTGGAACGATGCCATTCCCTACGTACGCTGGCAAGAATACAACGGCGGAAAGAAGCACCGGATCAATTCACCGTTCAATGTGGTCCGGGAATTGGAAGTCGGGCTGGAATATCAATTCAGCAAGGTACTCGAGCTGACCGTTGCCTATGCCTGGAGCAAACGCACGGATACTGTAACGGCGCCCAATACCATCCGCGACGGGGAAATTCTCCGTTTTCAATTGCAGTGGAATTATTGACGACGGCCTCTGTGGAGGGGCGGCAAATGGCCCGCCCCTCCCAGCTCGGTCATTAGTAATGAGCTGTAATATTGCGGGAGTTAACACTGTTGTAACATTCGTGTAATGCGCTCGTAACAGAAGGCGACCATCCTTTATAGATGATGAAAGGAGCTTCAATGAATAAATTAGCTGCCAGGTCCAGTCTATGGTGCTTCGCCCTTCTTGGGGCGCTTGTTTCCACTATCCCATCGGCCTATGCCGATGACGCGATCACGCTCGACCCAGCCTTAAAAGGCTACGTCAAAGTCAGCGGGGTGTCAGGCAATGTCAACAGCATCGGCTCGGATACGCTCAACAATCTCATGACACTCTGGGCTGAAGGATTTCGCAGACAATATCCCAACGTCAAAATCCAGATCGAAGGCAAGGGCTCAAGCACGGCTCCTCCGGCCTTGATCGAAGGCACGGCGCAACTTGGACCAATGTCCCGCGCGATGAAAAATACAGAGACGGATGCCTTCGAAAGAAAATTCAGATATAAACCCTCTGCGTTCCCGGTCGCCATCGATGCGCTTGCCGTCTACGTCAACAAGGACAACCAAGTCAAAGGACTTACGATGGCG
>JBKJZK010000170.1:0-8289 GCA_046715215.1 Nitrospiraceae bacterium | reverse complement strand
TGGGCTCAAGCCCTCCCTCTTCCTGAAGCCACAGTCCATCCTGGGCTTCGCGCAGGTCGATCGCCCGGCGCGCCTGCGCACGGAGTGCCGCCACAAATCGACTGCGTCCGCTGGATTCAGGCGGCGCAGCGGAGTCACGCACAGTACCTGCACATTCTGATCGGCCATGTGCTGCAGGGCCTCCGTCATGGCACGAAAGAGGCGCATCGCTTCAGGCTCCGGCACCGACTGATCGTACAACGTGTCGAGCGGACCGGCGAGAATAACGAATTGCGCATCATAGGTGCGCAACGCCGACGGGAGACAATCCGTGACCAACCGGACCATCTGGTGACAGGTGAAGGCCCGTGAGACGTGAATCTGTTGCAGCACATGAGCCGGCGCCACCCGACTCGCCCGGGCCAGCCGCCCCACCAAGAACGGGTCGAAAACATTCGCGCCGGCCAGATACAAGACCGGTTCGCCGGCCAATGCGCGATCGACCGCGGCACAGAGGCCCAGTCGATAGACCGACGGCGGGCCGGACAACAGCACCAACCCTTTCGGCCGATCAGTCGACACCGCACTCCTCCGTAACTCGGCCAACAAATGGCGAGGCGCATCGATGATTTCGCCGCCATCCTCTGTGCGAAACGGAAACTCTATCGCCTGTTGCTGCACCTGAGCCATAGAACACCTCACGATTCGTTGAAGTGGCGGATCACACCTGCGACAATTCCCTGAATAGAAAACTCATCCTGTGACGACACGACGATCGGCCTCATCGCTGCATTGGCCGGATGCAGTTCAATCCGACCGTCCTTGCGGCAGTACTTCTTAATCGTCGCTTCGTTGTTGACCAGCGCCACCACCGTCTGCCCGTTCCGCGCAGTATCCTGCTTCCGCACCACCACCAAATCGCCGGGGAGAATGCCGTCCTCACGCATGGACTCGCCTTTGACACGCAACGCGAAGGTCTCTCCCCCACGCAACAAGGGCGGCAGCACCGCCACCAGTTCAGCTTGCGAGATCGGTTCGATCGGCGCCCCGGCCGCCACCATCCCCAACATCGGAATCTGCGCCGACCCCAACTGGTCCAACGCCATCTCCACCGACAAGGGTACCTCCCACGTGCCGGCCTCATAGCGGCTGATCGTCATCCGGCTCAGTTGCAGCACCTCCGCCAGCTTTGCCTGCGTGTACCCCAACCGAACCCGCGCCTGCCTGAACTGTGTGGCCGTCATGTCACAAAATGTTACATACTATGGTAAGAGCTGTCAAGTGGTGAAGAGAAGAATCTATGGAGGGGAATGGCGATTGATTACGGGAGGGGAAGTGGCCGAAATTGCGAGGACAGCCCACACAGAAAGAGAGACATCAGATTGGCTATCGTTTGCCCCATGGCTTTGGTTTCACCTGGGCAAGATTTCTTGCGCCATGCACCACTGCAAGAATCTGCACAGCTCCTTTCCTGCGTCGATAGATAATTCGGTACCGCTCGACAAGAAGTTCCCGTATCTTTGGGTCCGTTGATTCAGGCACCCGTCGGCCACTCTCTGGAAATGACTCAAGTTGATCGACAGAAAGAATCAACCGTTCGATAACAGCATCGGCATATTCAGCGGAATCTCTGGCGATGTAGGCCTGGATATTTTCGAGATCGGCAACGGCGGGTTCGGTTCACTCAAGGCGGGTTATTTCTTGATAAAACGCTTCTTGACGTCTTCGTGCGGAACAACTCTCCCTTCATCGGCAGCGTTGATGCCGGTCTCGATTTTCTTACGGACGTAGATTTCATACATGATGTCATCCCACGTCGCCTTCTCCGGCAATTTCTTCACCATTTCTAGCGCCTGTTTCTTCGCAGTCGGCATTTGCGTCCCTCTCGATCCTTGGTCTAAAGTCTAGGCCCCACCAGGCAGAGAGTCAAGAATTGCGAACGGCCACGCCGCCCACACTCGCCCGAGCGAGATACGGCTTCACATGACTCAAGCCCTAGGAGATTTGTTTCTTTCTTGAGAAACGGTACCGGACACCGTTTTTCGGTATCAAAATCCTTGCCTAAAACTTTCCAAAAGCATGGTCGATTTCTCAAGGATTTTGACTTATCCTAGGGCCGGTTCAAAAACAAATGTGGGATAGCTGATGCTCTCTCGCCTCACTTGTGTCCTAATTCTGGTGCTCCTGACCGGGTGTGCGTCCGTTCTCAACGTAGCCAATTCGGCTTACGATTTTTGCCCTTCTAGTACTGACACCTCTCATCAGTATTTCGGATCACCGGATGCTGACGATCTTGTGATCTTCATTCATGGTCTATGCGGTGATACGGAAATAACGTGGACGAACCCAACCACACACTTCGTATTCCCAGCGGAGCTTGCCCGGGATTTTGCCAAAGAGAATCAACCGTCCTACGTCGTTGCCTTTGCCTATGTGAGTCGCCTCCAAGGGGGACCGAGCATTCTGAGTATCGCGGATCACTTGGAGTTTGAAATCGGCGAGCTGCTCAAGAGGCACCCCTATCGCACGCTTCGGATTGTTGCCCACAGTATGGGAGGCCTGGTTGCTCGTGAATACATCTTGCGCCGCCAGCATCGTGCCCATCCTGAGTTAAAAGTGATCAACGTCGTGCTGTTGGCTACTCCGAACAATGGGAGCGAGCTGGCAAAGTTAGGACGGCTCATTCCAGAAAACCGACAGGTCGAGGAACTGCGCCACATCGATATGGGCAATACCTATCTGGAGTCCCTCAATAAGGATTGGAACCGGGAATTCAAGGGCGGGGGGCATCCCCGCCATGTATTGTTGTATGCGGGGTATGAAGAGCTCGCCATGCCAGTGCTCGGGCAGATCGTTACGTTGTCTTCTGCCGTTCCATATGCCGATGAGTCGATGGGATTTCAACAGGATCATCTCAGCATCGCCAAGCCAAAAGAGCGAAATGTCCTGTACCGTTGGGTCAAAGCCAAGCTTGGAGAATCATTGGAGAAGACCGCGCGGCAGCTTCTCGATGGCATGGTCCAACAAGGACTGCTTGCTGCAGCAGACGTCCCGCAACGACTGCCTCGCACCGTAGAACTATTAGAAGGATTACAAGCCCTCGCCGGTACCGAGTTAGAGAAGGTCTTGACCTACGTGAAGGCCGGTCAATTTCAAGCGGCGTTAGCTTTGCTCGCTGAGAACGAGCTCAAAGAAAATCAATTGATCGAAAACATCGCTCAGCGCCGATTTACACAAGGCGAGATCCATGAATTGCAGTTTCAGATGGCTCAGGCTGCCTCCTATTATTCTCAGGCTGTGCAACTTCGCCCCAACGAACGGTTGGTACCGCCAGCGTTACGGCTGGCTCTTAATTGACACGGGAGATACGCAAAGCGCCATTCTCCAATTTGAGGAGGAAGTCCGCCTCAGCCGGACGAGTCGCGATTCACACCTTGAAGAGGCTGCGTTAGGGGGCTTAGGGGGAGCTTACGTTGCCCTTGGTCAGTATACCAAGGCCCACGAGTATTTTGAGCAGGCCCTCTCGGTTGATCGAAAGATCGGGAACGTGCGGGGCGAGGGCGGTGATCTCGGGAACCTGGGCGTCGTCTATGCCCACCTAGGGCAGTATACCAGGGCCATCGAGTATTTTGAGCTGAGCCTCGCGATTCATCGGAAGTACGGGGACGTGCAGAGCGAAGGCAATGCACTCGGGAACCTGGGCAACACCTACGACGACCTTGGTCAATATGCCAAGGCCATTGAGTTTCTTGAGCAGGCCCTCGCGATTGCTCGGAAGATCGGGAACATACGGAGCGAGGGCAGCGATCTCGGGAGCCTGGGTAGTGTCTACAATAACCTTGGGCAATATGCCAAGGCCCTTGAGTCTCTTGACCAGGCTCTCGCGATTCGTCGGAAGATTGGAGACATACGAGGTGAAGGCAACACCCTTGGGAACCTGGGCACCGTCTTCATCCACCTTGGGGAGTATGCCAAGGCCATCGAATATTTTGAACAGGCCTTAGCGATTGGTCGCAAGATCGAGGACGTGCAGATCGAGGGCAATGGCCTCGGAAGTCTGGGAGTCGCTTACGCCAACTTTGAGCAACATTCCAAGGCTATCGGATTATATGAACAGGCTCTTGCGATTTATCAGAAGATCGGGGACATACGGAACCAAGGCAATGTTCTCACGAACCTTGGTTACTCCTACGATACTCTTGGCGAGTACGCCAAGGCCATTGAGTTTCATGAGCAAGCTCTCACAATTTATCGGAAGATCAGGAAAATACAGCACCAGGGCAATGTTCTCACGAACTTGGGTAGTACCTACGATAATCTTGGCGAGTACGCCAGGGCTATCGAGTTTCATGAGCAGGCTCTCGCAATTAGTCAAAAGATTGGAGACTTGCGAGGCGAAGGCAACGCACTCGGGAACCTGGGCGTCGTCTATGCCCACCTTGGGCAGTATGCTAAGGCTGTCGAGTTTCATGAACAGGCTCTGGCGATTCACCGGAAAACTGGAGATGTTCGAGACGAGGGAAGGGATCTCGGAAATCTGGGCAGCGCTTACGATGACTTTGGGCAGTATGCCAAGGCCATCGAACTTCTCCAAGCGTCCAAAGTGATTTTTGAGGATCGTTTGCGGATCACCTTTCCATCGAAAACTAGATTGGAAAGACTGAAAAACGAGCCTCAGCATTAGTCCTGGCACACCGGACATGCTTAATCTACCCACTACCTTTTCACTTAGGGTGACTGGGATGATCCCAACTGCGCGCGTCGAACGAGCACAGCTTTATCGTGCGCATTCCGCGAGCAAAGGGATTGTCCCCACCCCTCTACCCTACGGGTGCGCCACTCGCCAGTTGTGGCCTGTTCCTAGATCGACTTTTAAGGGCACCGACAATCCCAGCTTCTTCCCCGTCACTTCCATCTCTGTCTTCACGAGATGCTTCGCCTCTTCCAAGTCCTTCTCCGGCACTTCGAAGATCAATTCGTCGTGGACTTGCAGGATCATTTTCGTGTGTGGCATCTCGTGATGCAGTATGTTGTTCACATTGATCATCGCCACTTTGATTAAGTCTGCCGCTGAACCCTGGATCGGACTGTTCACGGCCATGCGTTCGCCGAATCCACGCTGCACGGGATCGCCGCTCTGCAATTCGGGAATCGGCCGCCGCCTGCCAAGGATCGTCGTCGTGTAGCCTTTCGTTTTTCCCTCTTCGATATTCCTGTCCATCAACGCGCGCACTGCTGCAAATCTTTCAAAGAACGTCTCGATGTACTTCTTCGCGTCTGCCTGCGACACGCCGATATTCGAGGCCAGGCCGAACGGACTGATCCCATACACAATTCCGAAGACGACCGTCTTGGCCACGCGTCGCATGTCTCGCGTAATCTGACTGGATGGCAGACCGAAAATCTCCATGGCCGTCGCCATGTGGATATCCTCGCCCTTCGCAAACACGGTGAGCAAGCGCGGATCTTGCGATAGATGGGCGAGGATACGCGGTTCGATCTGGCTGTAGTCGGCGCAGAGCAGGGTATGGCCTGTCGGCGCGATAAACGCTTCTCTGATTCGTAATCCGTATTCGCCCTTCACTGGAATATTTTGCAGATTCGGCTCGGTAGAGGAAAGCCGTCCGGTCGCCGCGACGGTCTGATTGAGCGACGTATGGAGCCGCTTCGTCTCCGGATTCACCAGTTCCGGTAGTGCATCCACATAGGTGGACTTGAGTTTACTGAGGCTCCGATAGTTCACAATCTGTGCGGGCAATTCGTGTTGGGTGGCGAGCTGGGTCAGCGTGTCCTCATCGGTCGAGTACCCGGTCTTGGTTTTTCTGATCGGTTTGAGCCCCAACTTCTCAAAGAGCACCGTGGCGAGCTGCTTCGGCGAATTGATGTTGAACTCGCCGCCGGCCGTCACGGCAATGGTCTCCATCATCTTGTCGAGATCCCGCTCCAACTCTTTGCTAAGTACGCGCAGGCCCTCGACATCCAATAAGAACCCGTTCCGCTCGATCTCGGCCAACACCGGCACCAGCGGCATTTCCACGTCGGTGAAGAGCGTGAGGCTTCCCTGTTCCGATAGTCGATCTTTCAAGGACGGGGCAAGCTTGGCCAGCACCGACGCGGCCTCCGTTGCCTCCTCTCGTGAGCCGCGGTCTTCGTCGAAAAGGGATTGCGGCGCGGCGCTGTTTTTGTGTCCGGTCCCAAGCCGATGGTCCAACACTTCCAGCGCGATGGTCTCAAGCTGGTGATCGCGGCGGTTAGGATTGAGCAGATAGTCCGCCACCATGGTATCCAGGTAGGGGCCCGCGAGGGTCAGTCCAATGCGATGGAAAACCAGTAAGGTGGCCTTCAGGTCATAGACAACCTTGGTTCTCGTGGAGTCATGCAGCAACGCAATGATGGGTCGCATATAGGCGTGAACATCGAGCGGAATGAACGCGGTCTTGTCTCCCGTAGACAACGCCATCCCCTGCACATCCGTCTGCACTCCAGGCCCGGGTGAGAGCAGACACTGCAGGCCGAGGGCGCCGCCCTTCGGCAATCCCTCCACAAATCGCTGTGCGGACGGTTCATCCTGAACGAGCTCCGTCTGAACCGGATTCGTCTCGGCTGGTTTAGATGCCGGCTGAAATGATTTGAGGAGTGTGGTGAACCCCAGCTCGCGCAATAAATCGGTGAGCTGGTCTTGATGCGGCGACTTCATGTGATAGGTTGCGGCATCGAATGTCACTGGACTATCCAGTTGGATGGTCGCCAGCCGCCGGCTGAGGCGGGCGTTCTCGGCCTGTTCGATCAACAAGGCTTTTATCCGAGGCGGCGTGACCTCCTCGACACGGCGCAAGAGTTCTTCAATCGTGCCGAACTGGGTGATCAGCTTCATCGCCGTCTTCTCACCGATGCCCTTCACGCCGGGAATATTGTCCGTCGCATCGCCCATGAGCCCCATGATCTCCACGACGCGTGCCGGCTCCACGCCGAAGCGTTCGCGGCATTCCGCTTCGCCAAACCACTTGTCTTTCACCGGATCGTAGATGCGCACGTGGGGCGTCAGGAGCTGGAACATGTCCTTGTCGCCCGTGACGATGACGACATCGAAGCCGGCCTGTTCGGCCTGATGCGCGAGCGTGCCGATCAAGTCGTCCGCCTCGTATCCGGCTTGCCGGACTGCAGGAATGTTGAGAGCATCCACCACGCGGTGGATGTAGGGAATCTGGGCGCTCATGCCTTCCGGCATCGGCGGTCGCTGCGCCTTGTAGGCCTTGAACTCCGCGTGGCGCAGCGTCGGACCCTTTTCATCAAACGCCACAACGAGACCATCCGGCTTCCGCTCACGAAGAATCTTCAGCAACGTCGTCGTAAAACCGAGGATGGCATTGGTCTGAAGGCCTTGGGAATTATTCAGAGCCGGCAGGGCAAAGAACGCACGATAGATATAGGCGCTCCCATCGATCAGGTAGAGCGTCTTGCGGCTGGACTCGGTGGCCGGCATGGGGTTGGTTATGGGCCGGGAGCCAGTGTCAGCGGTGGTTTATCAAACTTGCGGCGCATGGCATTAATGACGCCTAACAGGGTCGGCTGACCGACCATTTTAGCCTCGATTTCACGCTTTCTTGGGAAATCCATGAGCGAGACCCCGATCAGCATCGTCAGCACGCCCTGCCCCGGCAAAAAGAGCATGGCAAGGCCGGCCAAGAAGAACACGACGCCAACGACGTTCTTGACGACCAACCCCGACAAGCGCAGCACTGGATGATGGTCTTTCATCCAATGGCGGGGAGTACGCGTGTCAAAATAGTCGGCCGGCAAGCGGACCAGAATCAACGGGATGGCAATCAGGGAACCGATAAATCCGATGGCCGAAGCCACGGTAAGACCGATGAGCACATCGACAGGAACCCATTGCTGGACTGTTGCGAGTAAGTCATCCATGCGCCGCGCATCCTAGCATGCGACCTGGGGCCACTCAAGCCAACGGACGAGCGGCCAACGAACGAGCGGCATCGACGGTTTACGGCATGTTTCTTGACGGGCTATAATCTCTCTACTATGTTGCGGCGCTCGCCCCTCACACTTCGGATCGGCACCGTGCTAGGAATCGCGAGCCTTGGCATGGGACTCCTTGCAAGTCCCTCCATGGTCGGCGCATCCGATAATCTTCATATCGAGATTACGAAGAAAGGCCTGGGCAGGGAGGTCGTCATCACGCAGGGAGCACGCGAGTGGTTCATGCTGATCGAGGTGACGCCGGAGAATTCCGTGGTCCTGCGGCAGGAAAAAGTGCACGATACGTATCTCGTGGACGAAAGTGAAACGCAT
>JBKJZK010000169.1:0-1541 GCA_046715215.1 Nitrospiraceae bacterium | reverse complement strand
CGGGTTCCGCAGCCTCTAGTCTCTGCACGGTCCTGCCTACACGCTGACCCTTCGGCAGGCTTCGCTCAGGATTCCCATTCCGATTCGCCGTGGAATCGGGGAAGGCTTCCCTGAATTCACCCGAAGTTTCAACCACGGTTTCCCGTGGAGGCTGCAACTCTACAGCCGGCTGCTCTACCAACTGAGCTACCGGGGAATCTGGTCTAGCCGAAACGAGCGCATTCTAGCATAAACTGATGGGGCGGGAGCGAGCCTTTTTCAGCATCCTGCTACACATCGAAGTCCTGAGTTTCGTCCTCATCCAAGGTTGCGTCAGTATTGCCTGCTGCGACGGAGGCGTAGTGCTTCGCCCAGGTCAGATAGAGATTTCCGCTGTCGCGCATGGTATCGGCAGCCTTGACGAGTGTCTGCGCCAATTCTGGGTCTTTCCCGCTGGCATGGATATCGGCTGCACGCCGTTCGAGCACTTTCGGGTACTCGTGGATCAGACCGGCAATCTCTCGGACGAGCTCATCAATGACATTGTCTTCGGTTTCCATCTGTTCCCTCCAGAGCGGCACCAACAAAAAACCCCACAGCGCAGGCGCCATGGGGTCTTGCGCGGGAGACCCGCTACATGAAACGGTTATCCTTGGTAGGCCTGCCCCAGCGCGGCGGACTCACCTTTTTGGGACATCAGCTGTCCGGTGGCGCTGACTGCCTGCATGGTGATGGCATAATGCTTGGCGGCATCGCAGACGATCACGCAGAGCTCACAACCTTTGCAGCGGTCTATGATCACTTCGGCCACCATCTTGTTTGAATTGAGGTCGAGGCAATTGGCCTCAGGACAATACATGATGCACAGTCGGCATCCCTTCTTGGCCACGCATTTCTCGTCGATAACTTGCGCTACGTTATACATGCGAGCTGGTTCCTTCTCTCTCGTTATGCCGCAACGGCAGGGTTGCCGACTCGCAGCTCATACTTATTCTTCTCGGCCCATTCACTGGCAATTTCATAGGCCGCCTGCACGGTTGCCAGGTTCTTGGCCAGCAACATTTCTTTCTTGGCGAATTTCTTCTTGATCGCTTCATCCAAGGAGGCGGTTCCTCCGGAGGCGACGAACTTCTTCCCGAACCGTTCCTGTAAGGCGCCGTCCAGGGATCCCATTGAGACGCACTTGGTGATGCCCGCGACCGATCCAATCATCGACATGTTCGTCGATAACTCAGTGCCGGCCACCTCGATCGCGAGTTCGGTTCCCGCAATGTAAAATATCTTCACATTCAGATCCCTCAGACGTTCAATGTCATCGGCTGATAGAAGCTCCTGGTCGGAGTTGATGATGACGAGGCCACCTTCCTTCACGCCGGAGTAGAAGGGCATGGTGTAGCTCTTCCCCATGGTGATGACCTGGGGATGAAAGACCTGAATGACGTCGGGAAATACCAACTCGCCACGGTCGTAGATCCGTTCGATGCCGATCCGACAATAGCTCTCCGCCGGCGCCATGCGTTTCTCGGCGCCGAAGAAGGGATTGGAGATCGAAAACTTGCCGT
>JBKJZK010000168.1:0-2713 GCA_046715215.1 Nitrospiraceae bacterium | reverse complement strand
TCGATCATCGCCCAAAGCACTTCGTAGGCTTCGCCCAAGCTGCGACCCCCAAAGGCTGTCTTTCGCATAGCGGTCAGCAGGCCGTCGAAAGACCCAATCTGTTCCGGGTCGAGAGGCTCGAGCGCTTCGAGTCCATCTTGCGCCCCATCGTGGAATTCACGTGCACCCATGGAGAGTCTACCTACCTTAGAAGTGAATGGAGAAACGGCGCATTCTTTATACACATCCAACGATAGAGGCGTCCACGAAGTTGCACCAGAGAAATCCCTAGCCGCATTCTGGTTCGGGAGCTCGCGTGACCTGTTCATCGAACCACTCCAATTGACGAGAAGAGGACGGCGGAACGCGATCAACGCGATCCTCAACGATCGAGACCTGGATTCAAGCACTCAGATGAGCGGCCCGCCTCACTGGAGCTGGCTGTAAGAAGATCTCCTGAGAGGGGTTATCCCAGAGCCATGCTCAATTCAATGGCTCTGAGCCGCGCAAGCGGATAATGGGGGAAACTCCTATTTAAGCCGGTGGGGGCCACGACCCGAACGGAGCAACGTGCAGGCTCGTGTATAGGAGGGATGCACGGTAAGTATCGGGGACATTCTGAATTTCCGACGAATCGCTGTGTGCGTGAGGTGATGTAAAGAGATACGAGGAACGCTCGTCAGTTGTCACAGTACAATGTAGATACTACATGACGGCATATTGCTGCGTCAAAGAGAACGGGAGACCGAGGGCTGCTTGCCCTCTACTGTCTCTAACAGTCCTAAGCTGGCTCAAACTACCTAATTCTCTTCTCCTCCTCTTTGTCCTACTCGCGATCACGCCGAGCGGGTGCAGGCTGATCACCTAAGCGCGATGAGATGCGCACGAAAGCGCACGCGCGCATCGACACGACACAAATCTACACGATGATTCGGCCCTCGCATCTGAAGCAAGTGGTGTCGTTTTATGAAGAGCCGGCAAGACGGATGCTGACGAGTTAGAGCAGATGTGTCATTCCATGTTTAAGGACCAACCCAATGGTCCTCAAACATGAAGGCAAAATACTTAGCAATAACAATGTGGTGGTCCCAACGGGATTTGAACCCGTGTTTAAGCCTTGAGAGGGCTCCGTCCTAGGCCAGGCTAGACGATGGGACCAGGTATCAATGATGAGGGATCGACCCCGCACAGTAGCATAGGGGCTTTTCACTTTTCAATTCTTAACGATTCTGGCAGTATTCAGGCCTCTACGCCACTGGTTCACCCACGACTTGACAGAGACAGTGGTATAGCCTACCTTGCTGGAAACACACGCGGCGGGCCTCTAGCAGGATGCTGAAAAAGTCCGCCAGCGGCGTTCTCGCATCGCGCAGAGGTTCAACGTACCGAGGAGAGGCTCTCGGATATCGGAATCACTGGAGGGGGCTTTTCCGTTCGCCAAGATCCATGGCATGGGCGAACGGCCCACACAAAGTGCGGTACGTACCTCCTCGCCTCTTCGCTCGCTGCGGCCTTGCTTGGGACAAGGCGCGTCTCGGTGCGCCGGGGTTGGGAGGGTGAGAAGTCCGGCCTTTTTGAGCATCCTGCGGAAATATTCTTGTGTTGTGCCATACGTGCGGACCATTGATGTTCTGGCGTGCCCACATAGTTTTTTCGCAGCCTGCTGGGAGAGGTATTCTTCGGTCGTCGGCTCTTCTTCTCATCGACAAACGCAATGGTGGAACGTGGACAACCCGCTCCAAGTCAAAACTATTGGCATCACAGACTCTCCGGAACTGATCGACATCGAGAAGCCCGAACAGGGCCTTGAGCTACACGTCGGCTCGAATGTATTTCGCAACACGAACGGCGTCGTCAAGCTTCAAGGCAAGGAGCAGTTGGTGTTGGAAACGCAACCCCAGCCATTGGCGTTGCTCCTGACGATGGACCTCTATGATGAGCAGGGAACCCGCGTCGGCCATATCAGACGGAATGCGCTCTCGGCACATAGCGCGGGCCGCTTCACCATCAATGTAAAGGCCAGCGGCGAGGCAGCCCCGGACGACCCTCCTTCAGTCACCGTAGCAGACCGGACAAATGGACACACGGTGTTCGACGCCTGCCTCATGCAGAAAAGAAAAATTCGCATAACCGCGGGGCACTTCTATACCCATAAAGGCGAATTAGTCACCGTCAGCCCACACTACTGCCGCATCGGCACTGGTCTCACCCTGTTCGGCGATGTAGCGGAAAGCCGTGGCAGCGCGTCGGCAATCGGATAATCGGCTCCACCGGACCCCAGCCTTAATTCACGTGTGTTCGATCCATACAATCCAGCCTGCATTATTCATGCGCGAGTCTGCTCCAATCGCCGGTGCTGGGCTCAAGCGAGACGGGCGAGACTGGCGGGAAAAGCGCGACAGGGATGTATAGGGCTCCCACGTCACGCAAGTCTCGCTCCTCGCGCTTGTCGCGCGCTAGTCCACCACTTCGCTGCGAACCTTCATGAAGAATGCGGGCTAACGCTCGGTTTGCTCCGACGTCCCCCCTCTCCGGATAAGCTCTTCTCCCGTATACCACTCTTGTGATAGAACAGCGCGCGACGACCCAGCAGCGCATTCTCGTCTACAGAGGAGTCATTGCTCTATCGTGCCTGAACCGACTGGCGCTTCAAACTTTATCCGCGACATCGTGGCCGCCGACCACGCAGCCGGCAAGCATGCCGGCCGAGTGGTCACGCGTTTTCCGCCTGAGC
>JBKJZK010000167.1:0-3002 GCA_046715215.1 Nitrospiraceae bacterium | reverse complement strand
GGTTATCCGGTTCGACCGTGAGCATCTTGTGCAGGGTCTGCAAGGCGTCCTCATAGCGCTTGGCGCCCTCCAAGTCGTTTGCTAACTCCAGCAGAATTTCGATGTTGCGATCGTCGACGCGATTCGCTCGTTGATGGAGGCGGATCGCCTCAGCGAAGTTGCCTTCCACGCGGTAAATGTTTCCCAGCCATAGCAGCGAATCGACACGATTCGGGTCCATGGCCAGGGCTCTTTCGAACAGGCCGATGGCTTCGACGGTGCGTTTGGACATGATGGCATGGGTGCCTTCGCGATGGAGTGCATCGATTTTTTCTTTGCGCCGCAATAGCCGCGTGCTGCGCCAGTTGCCGATGACGTGGGCGGTTTGCCGCATGCCGACTGCCAGGGCCACGAGCACGGCGCCGACAGCCATGGAAAAGACGACGAGTGTGACCGGACTCAGTTCGAACTGGATGGAAGGACTGGTCCGGATTGCGACCGTCCCAGGATTCAACTCGCGCGCGTAGCTGTAGAGAAAGATCCCGGCGCTGACGAGGAAGATGGTGGTGAGCAGTCGGAGCATCGATCTAGGCCTTTGTTTTCGCGGGCGCCTTTTTCTGCTTCACGGGCCGTAGGGTGACAGCCGGTTGTGGGGCCGGCGGTTCGCCCGGGATGGGGATGCGCTTCGCGTCGGACCACAGCCGTTCGAGTGCGTAATTTTCCCGGACATCCTGCCTGAAAATATGGACTATGACATCGCCGAAGTCCATCAGAACCCACTGCGAAGACCGCCTGCCTTCGACGCCCAGCGGTTTGGAGCCTGAGCGAGAGAGGATGCCGTCGATATGATAGGCGATGGCACTCGCCTGGCGATCCGAATCTGCAGAGCCTATGACCAGGTAGTCGGCAACAGAGGTCAGCGGCGCTACCTGGAGGATGAGAGCATCGGTGGCCTTCTTATCGAGCATGGCCCGGGCAATGGCGAGGGCCGTAGACCTAGCTGTTCGTGCGATTACGATCCTCTTGGTAGAGATGATGGTGAAGTATATAAGATTCCACTAAGGGCGGCAACAGATTTGCCACCGGAAGCCCTTGGCGGATTCGCGAGCGAATGTCCGATGCGGAGAGCGGGCAGGGCGGTAGTTTGAGGCAGGTCAGACCTTGCGTTCCGAGCGGCGCCTCGATTCGGGAAATCCGTCCTGCATCCAAGTCCGCCAGCGGGGGGTATGGAATCGGCGGAAGCAGTGGGACGGTTGAGAGGGAACGAAACGACAGGCCTGGCCGGGAGAGGACGACGAACCGGCAGAGTTCCAGTAGTGTCAGAGGGTCACGCCAGGAGGGAAAATCCAGAAAGGCATCGAGCCCGATCAAGAAAAAGAGCTGGGTCTGCGCTCCATATTCTTGCTGCAGCAGGCGAATGGTGTCGATGGAGTAGGACTTACCTGGCCTGCGGATTTCCACATCCGAGATGGCGAAAGTGGGGTCTGAAGTGATGGCAAGGCGGACCATTTCATAGCGGTCTTGGGCCGGCGCCAGACTGCCGTTCGGCTTATGGGGAGGGTGACTCGTGGGAACGAAGAGGATTTGATCGAGTCCGAGGGCCTCGCGTGTCTGCCGCGCAATGGCCAGGTGACCGTTGTGTACGGGGTTGAAACTGCCGCCCAATAGTCCAAGACGCATAGGTCAAATGATGAATGTTCAATGTTGAATTTTGAATGAGGGAACGTACGAAGACTCGGCGAAACCTCGACTTTCTCATTCACCATTGAACATTTAACATTATCCTTCAGAGGATAACCAGGTTGTCCCTATGGATGACTTCCTCGTATTCCTGCGGGCCGAGCTGCTGCTGGATCTCGATCGTTTTGAGCCCTTTGATCCGTGCCAAGGTGTCGGAGGAGAAGTTCACGAGTCCTTTAGCGAATTCTTTGCCATCCTGGTCGAGGCAACTGACTGCATCTCCCGTATCGAACGAACCGCTGACGTCCAGAATGCCTGAAGCCAACAGGCTCTTGCCCCGTCTGGCTAGCGCTTCCACGGCTCCGGGGTCGAGCGTCAGGATCCCTCGCGGCCTGAGGGTGAAGGCGATCCAATGTTTGCGACTGGTGAAGCGACGTTCCTTTGGGAGGAAGAGGCTGCCGCCAGATCCGCCGGCTAATACTCGTGGGAGAAGGCCGGCTTCTTGCCCGTTCAAGATCAAGGTGGCCACGCCATACTCACTGACTTTCTTGGCGGCCCCGACTTTCGTGGCCATGCCCCCGGTACCCTCGAAAGAACTGGAGACACCGGCCCGCTGCTCAATTTCTTCGGTAATGTCAGGGATCAACGGGATCAGCGTGGCTGCGGGGTTCTTGCGCGGATCCTCGGTAAATAGGCCATCGATATCGGACAGGATGATCAGCAATTCCGCGTCGACCAGATGGGCCACCTCGGCAGCCAGTGTATCGTTGTCTCCTACGCGGATTTCATCCACGGCGACCGTATCGTTTTCATTGATGATGGGGATCACTCCGAATCCGATCAGCGCACTCAGGGTGTGGCGAGCATTGAGAAACCGCCGCCGATCGGCGAGGTCGTGGTGAGTGAGTAAGATTTGCGCCACCTTGACGTCGAGCCGCTCAAACGATTTTTCGTATGCCCACATGAGCCGGCTTTGGCCGACCGCCGCAGCCGCCTGCTTCACGGGGAGACTCTTGGGGTATTCCTTCAGGCCAAATTTCTTGATGCCGGAGACAATCGCGCCGGAGGAAACGATCAAGATTTCACGGCCGCTCGACCGGAGTGCCGCGATTTCATCCGCGAGCCGATCGATCTGTTCCGGGCGCAGCCCTATGTCTCGGGACGCGACGAGACTGCTCCCAATTTTGATGACAATGCGGGTGGCCTGTCTTAGGAGTTCGTCTCGCATGCTGTGGCTCGAAGCTGCGCCACCTGTTGCCCCACATAGGTGACGAGTTCCGTCAGTCCTTCTCTCGTGGCGGCAGAGATTGGGAGGCACGTATACCGATGGCGCGTACAATACT
>JBKJZK010000166.1:0-4023 GCA_046715215.1 Nitrospiraceae bacterium | reverse complement strand
CGTATCGCGCAGGACGATTGATTCATTACACCATTGAATCAATGAATCAATTCATGCACCGGCTGACGCTTCACACTTCAACCGACTTCAGTATCACTCAGCTCAGAACAGGTAGACTACTGAGAATGCCAGGGTTGATTGATTGTTACCCGCATTAGGACCATTCAGGAACACATTCTTATTGGAATGGTCATGCCGGAACTCGGTTCTCGTAATGAGTGACGGAGCCGGCTTCCATTGAAGCGTAACGGTACCCTCCCAGAGGGTCTGAACTGTTCCCAGACCCGTTGCAGTATTAAAAAGACCAGCACCAGGCGCAAAACCAGTGGCGCCTGGCTGAGTAGCACAAACATTTGAGCCGCCGTTGAAATTATTGCCTCCGACACAGGTACGGGCCCCGCCATTATCCTCGAAGACCTCTCCACGAACCCTGAGACTGAATGCATTGGGCTGCGTTTGATCGTTGAAGTCATGAGTATAATAGGCGAGGAGCGCATTCCAGCGGGCATTGTTGCCAGTCGCAACTCTGGACGTGCTGGCATTCTCCTCGTTCCCGTAATAGGGCTCGATAATGAGGGTATCCTTACTGGTCGGCTTGAACGTGATGAGCGAGCCCACCACCAGCCGCTTGGCCGAAGGATCGCAAAAGACTGTATAGTTCACACAGGCTGTTGTTTGTGCACTTGCATTACCAAAGACAGCATTTCCATTTGACTGTTCGGATCCGTAGGACCCGTAAAAGCTTATTCCGAACACCTCAACCGGCGTCAGGGCCAGGTTCCAGGTGACTGTTTTACCCCTGTTGTTGTCCTCGATGTTGTCCCACCCATTGACGAGTCCAACTGCCATGGTCGCCCATGAAGCAAAGGGATAGGTGAACCGGATGCCGGTCTCGGTGAAGGCTTGTGCCAAACCGAACGTGAAGCTGCGGGAGAAGTTCGGATTCTCCCAACTATTGATCACTTCTAACCCGATCAAGGTATTGATCTTCCCGACTTGAATCTTCAGGCCGTTGCCAACCGGGACGATGTACTCTGCATAGAGCTCATGGACATCCAGCTCGGTGCCGTCCGTGCCTGGCTGATAATTCGTACGTGCCCGCGAAAACCTGGATTGGGCCCCAAAATTGACCCGCGCGCGAAAGCCGATCCGATCCGTGGCACTGCCTGCTGCTGCAGGCCGTTCCACCATGAACTGCGCCACTTGCGGCACAAACGAGTTCGCCTGCGTGTCGAAAATACGCAGTGAATTCAGGTTGGTGTTGGGATTATTGAAATTCTGCGTATAGGATGCTTCCGCAGCCCCGGAGAACTGAAAGCCCATCGACTTCCACAGCCCCGGCGCATCAGTTTTTGTCTCCACCGCCGCCAGCCTCTCCGTAGTCGACGGAGTGGGTCCTTGAGCGAATACCGCGTTGCTGCCAAGCAGCGAGACCAGCGCACACATTCCTATTCCTATCCCGATACGACTGCGTGCTGACATAATATCGTCCTCCTCGTCCGATAGGTGATTCTGTCTGCTCCCTCGTCTCCCTCTCTAGCCTCGACATCGTCGTCGCCACGCACACCATTGTGCGCAATCTCCTAACTCTTCCAGCCCACTTGATTCTCACTTCCACATCGGTTCCCACCAGCAGGATGCTGAAAAATCCGCTAGCTTTCCGAAAGGTTAAGGTTCAGGTCAAGGCCGAGAGAAAAGGGTCGATCTTCGCTCAATCTTGACCTTGACCTCAGCCTACCCTCGCTCGCTGCAGCCTTGCCTGTTCAGATGCAGTCATTAAAAACGCCCTCAAGCCCGCTGGGACCGGAGGACGCCATTGTCCATGCCATACTGTTTCTTAAGGCCGGTGGGAAACGCCGTTGTTCCCCAGTCTGATGAACCCACTAGGGATCACCCTAAGATCCTACCAGGGCCACCCTAGTGGCTCCTTATTCTGGCGCTCTTATATATGCCACAGGGAAATCTGTCAATACTTATCTCTGTTTAGGAAGATGGCCACGCGAGACAGGCGGGACGAATGCGGGACAGGCGAGACTGGCGAAAGGGGTTAATCTAGTTTATCTGGTTTGTTTTGTTCATCTGGTTGGTCTAGTTCAACCAAACAAACCAAACAGACCAAATAAACAAGAGAGACCAGCCCCTCTCGCGCTTCACGCTTCACGCTTCACGGTCTGCGCCGCTGGCTAATGCCAGACCGTCTGTGCTAGATTCGCTCCCACCTATGGCTCCCTCACCACAGCATTCGGCACGAAAACTGCTTCACAAGCCTTTGATTTTCCGAGCGGCTGACCCTCGCTTCACGCTTAGTCCGATCAGCACCCTGCTGGCCCTGCTCTGTTTAGTCGGCGCCGCCTGCGGCCCGACCGGCAAAATCATCCTTGACGATCCTCGCGGAACTGTGTCTCTGCAGACGATCACCGATCGATCGATTCAGGCCACTCATCCGATCAACTTGGAACCAGTCCTTCTCGCCAAGATATTGAGAGGCTTAGAGATTCAGGATCAGGAGCATGGCATTCAGAAATATCTCGCAGGACCATCACCTTCCGTGCCCGTCTTCTCGGACGATCAGATCCGGTTCCTCGCGCCACTGCTTGCAGAGGGTTTACGTACGGCGGCGCCAGATCAGTCTGTCGAGTATCGTGTCCAGACTACGCACAAGGGTTCTGCATTAGAATCATCGACCACTGAAACCACCGCTGGCTCCCTGTATGCCTATGGCCGATTGCTGTATGTGATCCTCTCTCAATATCGATATTCACCGACGCGGACGAACCTGACGACCTCAGGCGACATGGCCTATCGATCCCGTTCACCCGATTCCTCAGGCCTCCTGAATCGTATCGTGCTGTTCACTCCGAGCGATGCCGAACGATCCGATGCCTTTGATCCGCCGGAAGGAGGGAAGTCGACCGACAGGTTCCTCGCCATCGATTATCAGATGCTGCAACATGCGCCGACAGCAGCAACCACTGAGCAGACTGCACCCCAGAAGGAACGGGCCGCGTCGACTCGCGAATCTCCGGCAGGAGCCAGTGCATCCGAAGCCCCGTCTCATACCACAGAGGCCCTGGCTCAGGAAGTGGAAACCCTCAAGAAGCAACTGGAATCCATTCAAAAACAACTCGGTAACCAGCCCACCGGGCAAGACAGCCCAAAGCAGAAAACCACGCCGCAGAAAAGATGAAGGCTGAAGTCCGAGGCTGAAGGTTGAAAGACCGAAGGTCGGGGTTCGGAGTTCGACGTTTCAAAAGCTTCAGTCTTCCGCTCCTTCAGCCTTTCCCAGCAGGACGCTCAAAAAGGCCGTCCAGCAAGGCCGCAGGCGGGTCGAAACCGGAGGCGTACCCTCTGGGGCGCACGGTGCGACGAATAAGGAGCACCACGTCTGTGCGCGCCGCCGAGTTAGTGAGGCGGCCGGGTCCCCGTTGAGGGGCTGAACGATGCGAGAACGCCGCTGGCAGACTTTTTCAGCATCCTGCTAAGAATTTCGATAGCCGTTCGTGATGGGCATCCGCCGATCCTTACCTAAGGCCCGATGCGTGATCTTGATGCCGATCGGCGCCTGCCGGCGCTTGTACTCACTGCCATCCACCATCGCAATCACGCGCGCGACCGTGGCGCGGTCGTATCCCGCTTCGACGATCTCTTCGAGGGACCGGTCTTCTTCCACATAGGCCTGGAGAATGGGATCAAGTATCTCGTAGGGCGGCAGCGAGTCTTCATCCTTTTGGTTGGGCCTCAGCTCGGCGGTCGGCGGTCGATCTAACGTCCGTTTGGGAATCACCGGGGTTGTGCCGCGGAGGTTGCGGAGCCGCGCCAGGCCATACACCATCGTCTTGGGCACGTCTTTGATCACGGCAAAGCCGCCGGCCATGTCGCCATACAACGTGGCATACCCCACGCTCATCTCGCTCTTGTTGCCAGTGGTGAGCACCAGATGGCCGAACTTATTCGAGAAGGCCATGAGGAGATTGCCCCGGATGCGGGCTTGGAGATTCTCTTCCGTCGTATCAGGCGCACGCC
>JBKJZK010000165.1:0-2971 GCA_046715215.1 Nitrospiraceae bacterium | reverse complement strand
TCGTGCCTCGTCCGACCGGGGCGAGGGCCTTGACGTCCATGACCTCGTCGCAGTAGCGGACACAACGCAAACATTGCACGCAACGGTTCATCTGCGTTTCGATAAGGGGGCTGAAATATTCCTTCTGAAATATGCGCTTGGTCTCGACAAATCGACTGGCGGTCGCCGTGTATTCATGGGAAAAATCTTGGAGGTCGCACTTCCCGCCCTGATCGCAGACCGGGCAATCCAACGGATGATTGGCCAGGATGAATTCGAGAACCGACTTGTGGGCGTCGTGAACGACCGTCGTGGCAGTCCGAACAGCCATGCCCTCGGTTGCCACGGTGCTGCAAGAGGTCTGGAGCTTCGGCATCTTTTCAACTTCGACCAGGCACATGCGACAGTTCGCATCCGGTTTGAGTTTCGGATGGTAGCAGAAGTGCGGAACCATCACGCCGACCCGGCGAGCGGCTTCGATCACCAGCGTGCCTTTCGGCACCGAGATGGAAATGCCGTCGATGGTCAAGCGGACGGTTTCTGTTGTGGCGTTAGGCATGGTTAATTTGGATCATTGAGTCATTGGCGATTGATTCATTGTCTGGTCGGGGATGAGTCAATGGTTCCACTGGTGCAATCGTCAATCCAGGATTAGTGTCTCCCCCCGACCTGTTCGGGACGAATGAGGTTCGCCGCCTCCGCTGCATGAATCAGCGTGACGTACTCAGACCGCCAATGTTTGAGCGTGCTCAAAATCGGCGCCACTTCCGCATCGCCGAACGCACAGACCGTTCGGCCCTCGATGTTCTTGCATAGATCGACCAAGGTTTCAAGGTCCTCCATCCGCCCCCGCTTCGCAACGATTCGGCGCATGGTTTGCACCAGCCAGGCGCTTCCCTCGCGGCAGGGGCTGCACTTGCCGCAGGACTCATGATAGAAAAACTCCATGAGACGGAGCGCGGCCCACACCATGTCCGTGCCCTCTTCCATCACGGTCACCCCGCCGGAACCGAGCATGGAGCCGGCGGCGGCAACAGACTCAAAATCGAGTTTGACGTCGAGGTGGTCCGGCGTAAGGAATGGCGCTGATGCCCCCCCAGGGATGAAGGCCTTGAGCGGTTTGTCGGAGCGCATGCCTCCGGCTTGCTCGTAGATCAATTCGCGGAAGGTGACCCCCATCGGCACTTCGTAGTTCCCCGACCGTTTCACATGGCCGCTGACGCAGAAGACTCTGGTGCCAGTGCTCTTCGGCGGGGAGCCGATCGAAGCGAACCATTCAGGGCCCCGGCTGATGATGTGAGGGAGGTTTGCCAGAGTCTCGACGTTGTTCACGACGGTCGGTTTGTTGTAGAGACCGTGTGTTGCCGGGAAGGGGGGCTTGACGCGCGGCAAGCCGCGCTTGCCTTCGAGCGACTCGATCAATGCCGTTTCTTCTCCGCAGATATAGGCGCCGGCGCCTCGGTGCACCCACACATTGGCGGTGATTCCTGCGCTCAGGATGTTCGTGCCGACGTAGCCGGCGGTCCGCGCTTCGGCGATCGCCTGTTCCAAGATCCTGGCCCCAAGGACAAATTCGCCCCGTATGTATATGTAGGCGGTTTCTGCCCCGATCGCATAGCAGGCGAGCACGATGCCTTCAAGGAGCTGATGGGGATCTCGTTCAATGAGCTGGCGGTCTTTGAAGGTGCCTGGTTCGCTCTCGTCCGCGTTGCAACAGAGATAGCGCGGGCCCTGATAGCCCTTGGGCAGGAATCCCCATTTCACACCGGTCGGGAAGCCTGCGCCGCCGCGCCCCCGGAGCCCTGATTTCATCACCGCGGTGGTGACCTCGGTGGGCGGTACTTTCCCTACGACCGTGCGGAGCGCCTGATAGCCGCCTGCGCGCTCGTAATCTTGGAGCGAGCCGGTATACCCAGGCTGCAACATGTTCTTGAGCAATATCAGTTCGTGCTTGGACATCTTTCTCTCGTCAGGCGTCAGGCGAAACCCCCAGAAGCCCAGCCGTTCAGCCCCTTACGCCTCACCCCTTACCCCTCACGCTCGCCGGTTCAGGCCACATGAACGGGCCGGTCTTGAGCGAACAGGTCCCGTCTCGTTTAAGATCGGCCAGGATTCGATCGAATGTTTCTTCTGTGAGCCGTTCGTAATAGTCCTCGTTGGCCTGCATCATCGGCGCGGTGCCACAGGCGGCGAGGCATTCGACCGTGCTGAGGGTAAAGAGTCCGTCGGCTGTCGTCTCACCCGGTCGGATTCCGAGTTTCGTCTTGACCCACCCGATGACTGTATCCGACCCGGCCAGCGCGCACATCAGAGACTTGCAGACTTGGAGATGAAATTTCCCCACGCGCTTGAGATTGAGCATCGTATAAAACGTGGCCGTCTCATAGACTTGTGGCGGGGTCAGACGCAATAGCCCCGCAATCTCCTTCATCGCCGGCTCGGACACGAAGCCCTCGTCCTGCTGCGCGAGGTATAGCAAGGGAATCAACGCCGAGCGCTTCACGGGATAGCGGCTCAGAATCTGTTCAATTTCCGTTCCGTATTTCTCTTTCAACATTGTGTTCTTTTCGCCAATCCCTCGTGAGGCGTAAGGGGTGAGGCGTGAGGGGCGCGATCCTTTCTCTCGCCTAACGTTATCGATCGCATTCCCCCATCACGACGTCGTAGGTCCCGAAAATCGTGATGATGTCGGAAATCAGGTAGCCTCGCGCCATGTGGTCGAAGGCGCCCATGTGTACAAAGGACGGCGAGCGAATCTTCAGCCGGTAGGGACGGGCGCTGCCGTCGCTGACGATGAAAAATCCCAATTCGCCTTTGGGGGCCTCGGTCGCACAGTAAGTCTCGGCCTTCGGTGGCTTGATGCCCTGGGTGTAAATGATGAAATGATGGATCAAGCTTTCCATGTCCCGCATGACCAGCTCCTTGGGCGGCGGGATATATTGCGGCGCCTCGGCCATGATAGGCCCCTGCGGCAGCTGATCGAAACATTGTG
>JBKJZK010000164.1:0-5670 GCA_046715215.1 Nitrospiraceae bacterium | reverse complement strand
TGAAGCGCGGGTTGGTTAGCGAAACCACCGATTGGTACAAGTATTTCAAATGTTCGGAGATCGATCCGACCTGCTTGCCCGGTGAGGTGATCAATGAAGTCCGCCGTCAAGGGCTCAAGCGGCTGTTCATCTATAAGCTTCTGCACTATCCCCTCCAGACGTTCCGGTTGCTGCGCCGGTTTCTCCGTTTCATGCCGGCTCGGGATGTGAGCTACCTGATCATCAAGCCGTTCCTGGGCCAAAAGAAAGGCGCCACGAAGGCAGAGGTGCTCTCGCGGGCGGTCGAACATGGCGAGATGAAAGACGCCGCCGCACAGTTGACACAGATGACAGATGAGATGCTCCACGACGTCATGGAAGCGTCGAGGCTGGAACGGTTACGCATTCAACAGGAAGCAGAAGGTTCGCGCGAACTGCCGATGGTCCACACCCGCTAGCGCCATTTTGAGCATCCTGCGAGGCCGCTCTCCTGTTACGCCACAATCCCCCTGTCAGCCGATAAGAAAATAGGCTCCTAGGCCGATAGCCGCGAGCAAGGCGACGCTCAGCATCACCTTCTCATGCCCGCACATTCCCGCCTGTGCCTTGCAAACCGCCATGGAACACATGACCGCCATTGTGGCCTCCTTTTGGTGCAGATAGTGATTAACCTTGCAGGATGCTGAAAATGACCCCCCAGCGTCGTTCTCAGTCGCCCGTCTCCCTGCAACGTACCCCAGGGTACGCTTCAGTCGCCGAGCTCCCTGCGGCCTAGCTGGGATGCCATTTTGAGCATCCTGCGGGAAGCGTACGCGCACAGACTTGGTAATCCTTATTCGTCGCACCGTGCACCCCGAAGGGTACGCCGCCGGTTCTTGCTTCGCCTGCGGCCTTGCCTGGGACAAGGCGCGTCTTGGCGCGCCAGGGTTGGGAGGGTGAGAAGGTCGCCTTTTTGAGCATCCTGCGGGATCAGATGGGTGAAACGATACGCCGCTCAGAATGCGGAGTCAACGGCGATCCGGTTGACATTCTGCCGTTTACATAGCTGCACAGCAAGCCATGGCTACCCGTCCTCCGCAGTGGATGAAGCCGTAGGGCTCCACATGCGCCCGCTCCGGCCAATGGTCCAGTAACCGCTTACGAAGCGAGCCGGTCAAGACGGGCCTACTGAACGACTGCCTGCCTCGTTTCATCCAGGTGCTTTTGGAGGTACTGCATGAAGGGTGTGCCGCCTGTTCCCACGGCAGTGGAGTTGCTCGCGTGGGACTGGTGCTGTCGGTGGATGTAACTGTCGGCGTACCCGATGTGGATCTCGCGAAATTGGGCAAGGAGGTCGACGCAGGCGCAATAGGCAGTCCAGAGATCGGGGGTGCGGAACTTCCGATCGCGAACATAGCCAGAGAGCACGGGTCGACACAGGTCATCGGTGGCCTTCTCTAGGGCCTGTAGGAACGCACGGTGGCGCGGTGGCATGTAGTCGCGCATTTCCTGCAAATACAGGGTCAAGAGATCAGGGGCATGGGTGATCCCGAGTCCGGCGTCGAGACAGGGCACAATTGAGCTTTGCGCACCGGTCTCGCCACGGAACTGCCGTGGTTGTCCGGCGTAGGCCACGACGCCCTCGTAGGTGAGCCCGTTCGGCATGGTAGCGCTGTTCTTCCAGCCGTGGATGTAGGGCCGCACGCGGTTGTAGTACACATAGGGATCGCAGCGCTCTTTCATCCTGAGCAACGTGTCGCGCATCGCCGTTTGGGCCAACGCCAATGTTTTGAGCCCAAGCAAGACCTCGTCCTCCTTGTCCTCGGCTGCACCATTCATCGCTCGAAGGAGTCCGGCCAGCCCTGATCCAGCTTCCCGTTCGATCTGGATGTGAACCACGACAAACCACTCTTCATCCAAACCGCCGAGAAAATTTTGGAGCAGCACAATGTTGTCGAGCTGAATCGGCTTAGACTGGTCGAGTCGCCGCCAGTTGTCGAGCGCATAGGACGCGTAGGAGAGAACTGGAGGTCGGCCAAGCCGCTGGGCCACATCGTGCCAGGGTTTTGCCAATTGTGGAGGCAAGGTCGCAACCGGTTGGTCCGGCACTTCCCACACGTAGGCGTGGCCGGCGAACGAAAGAATCCTCATCGCAGCCCGATAGTCCTCTGTGCGCCATGTTGGAGGGATGGAAGGGAGCAGTTGGCGTTGCTCGTCGATGAACCGCCGGACCGTTCGAGCGCTCAGTAATTTCGGTAACTCATGCCCAAGATGGGTGAGGGTCGGCAAGTCCAGAAGATTTTCAAGTGGGTCCTTTGGGAGAAAACCCTGTTCAGGAGAAATCTCGTAATCGGAGAGGTCGAGAGGAGCGAAGTTCGTTGATCTCATAGAAGCCTCTGATCCGCACGACCTCAGCGTCCGCCATCACTCTACCACACCTCGAGTGCATTACAATCGAGTCATGGATTGAAAAATCAGAATGTCCCGGTTTGCTTTCTTGCCCAGTGGACTGACAATATTTGCCAGCGGTTTTCAGAGCGAAGGAGCATGCCATGCAGAAGAAGGCAACGAATTGCTCATGGGTGTGTGGGGGTTATGACGTACTCGGCTGGCTTGTTGTGTGGTGCGTGCTGGCTGGTGCGGGATGCACCGCTGGTCATTCTCAGCTTGATCGTCTTGCCTGGGAGCAGTCGCGGCTCATAGATCTCACTCATTCCTTTGGGACAGACACGATTGTATGGCCGACCGAACAGGACTTCCGGCTCATCGTCCAGCAGGCGGGGGAGACGCCGGGCGGGTACTACTACGCCTCGAATCGCCTGGAGATGGCCGAACATGGCGGTACCCACATCGATGCGCCCATTCACTTTGCCAGGGGTGGGCAGACGCTGGATCAGGTTCCGATCGAACGCTTGGTTGGAGCTGGTGTCCGAATCGACGTCACAGCCCAATGCGCCCATGATCGGGATTACCGTGTCACCGTCCAAGATTTTGAGCAATGGGAAGCAGCGCACGGGCAAATCCCAAACAGATCGATCGTGTTGCTCGACACGGGCTTTGCCCGATACTGGCCATCGCGGCAACAGTATCTGGGAACAGAGCTGAGAGGGTCGGAGGCGGTGCGAGCGCTCCATTTCCCGGGCTTGCATCCCGAGGCGGCGGCCTGGCTTGTGCGCGAGCGGATGGTCAAAGCCGTCGGAATCGACACAGCCTCGATTGATTATGGACAATCCACCAAATTTGAGACGCATGTCGCGCTCCTCTCCCAGGACGTGCCGGTGTTCGAAAATCTGGGCGATCTACGCGATCTTCCGCATCGGGGATTCGACGTAATTGCCCTCCCGATGAAAATCGCTGGCGGCACCGGTGGCCCGCTGCGCGTCATTGCGGTGCTCCCTCCATCGCACTAGCAGGATGCTGAAAAAGTCGCTCGTCTCACGGCCAGCCTTGAGCCCGCCAGTACCTACTCTTTAGTCAAGGGTACGTGGAGGATTGTGTAGAGGCGAGAAGGAAGCTCGGAAAAGGGCGAGACGGAGACTCATCCGTGTCTGCCGCCACCCAACTGATGCCATAGTGTCTCAATAGATCCTCCACTTCCGGTACATGCCATGATTCGTGGCGAAACTCGACTGCCCAGCGCACGGTCCGTGGCACCTGCTCTAAAAACGTTTTAAGCCGATCGTCATCGCGCCTAAAGTTCGGTGGGAGTTGCAGCAGGATAGGCCCAAGCCGTTTCTGTTTTATCAGCGGGGCCAGCCGATTCAACATCGTTTCGACAAAGGGAAGCGCATCCGGCCGCAATCGATGCATATGCGTAATTTGCCGATGCGCCTTCGGTGAAAAGATGAAAGAAGAGGGTGTCTGCTCCAGCCATCCCTGCACCGCTTGTTCGGTCGGCCACCGATACCAAATACCATCAAGCTCGACAGTGTTGAAGCGGCCGGCATAATACCTGAGAAACTCAGTCGATTTCAGTTTCTCTGAATAAAACCGTCCTGCACGCTGCCATGGTTTGTACGAATATCCCGATAAGCCGATGTGAATAGCGTTCATGGTAATCATTGAGCAGTCGGTAGATGCGCTCTGTCAATCATTTCCGGGTGCAAATCCTCTCGCAGCTCAGTCAGCTTTCGCTTCTCCCGCCAGCCCCCCACCATTGGTACAGGAAATTCAGAATGTCCCCGTTTTCTTGTCCCGCGGCCTACTCTGAACGGTATCGAGAGGAGTCCCGTGATTTCCCGTCGTTGTCTTCGATGTGTTTAAACACGATGAAACCTACCGGGATGATTCCAGTTGCTGCACCGAGTATAGCGACCCAAATACCCCAAGGCTTCTTGGATTCGGGAACTATCTCTTCCGCGAGAAAGTAGGTGATGACGAGAAACGCGCAGATGAACAAAAACTTTGCGAACCAAGGTGGCGCTCCAATCAGATTGCATAACTTGCGCGCGCCAAAGACGATTCCGATTGCCATCGCCAGCGCGAGAAACCCACTCATGAAGAGCCTCGACTCCTAACTAATGAGTAGGCTGACCGTCGTCATTAACATCAGGATGCTCAAAAAGGCCGTCCAGCAAGGCCGCAGCGAGCGAAGAGACGAGGCGTACGCTTCAGTACGTTGAACCTCTGAGCGACGTAAGAACGCCGCTGGCGGACTTTTTCAGCATCCTGTTAGATTTGCAACTCGGGGATAGCTGTAACAAACAAGTCAAAAAGATACCCATCTCCCACAGGACGCTCCTCGCATTTTGAGACAAACTCGACTGGGATGTCGAACAGGGATGACGCCTCTTTCCTTGGGTGAGGGGACGTGAGGATGTGAAAGTTTTTTTGACGAGTCAGATACTGTTCTATCTCCTCGTCAGAGGCAAATCCAACATAGAAAATGATCCCATCATGCTTCTGAATCTCTAACGAGAATGTGTTGCCCCGCGTCGCGCGTAACGCGACGACGCTGCACATTGAGAAACCGTATATTCCATCCGGCAAATCTTCTATTTTCGTTCCCTCTTCCCGTTCAGTCAGCGGTCTCAGTTGATGCTTGTGCCGTAGCCTCAGTATCTCTTTGGGGACTGCGTTCCCCTCCGGAATCTTTCCGACATCGCGCTGCGTGTTCTTTGCTTGATGGACCATGCTCCACATGTCGGCAATGTTAATCGAAAAGTTCAATCCGACGAGGTAAACCAATCCCCCCAATCCAAGGGGCACAGCGATCAGATACAGAGCCCACCGTTTCATGGCTGAAAGGATACGCCCAAGTCGACCCTCAAGTAAAAAGTAGCCGCATGTGAGGGGTGGAGGGAAGGTGTCAGACACCATCTTATTGAGAGAGGCACATACAGAAGTACACAAGTGGGCTGCAAGAGCTGTGGGTAGAAGATTGCGGCCGTGGCATCCCTGAGCTGATCAAAACTCTGGAGCCGCTCGTCCCGCCAGGCTCCTCACCATAGCGCCATACGGTGTATCTTCATTTCTGGGCCTGTCCCATCCTCGGCGGGTCCCCGCACTTCTGGTGACCTCCGCTCCCGCCAGGCACCACCACCTGCGACATCAAGGTGATTCAAAATGAGCCAGTTTTCCTGTTAGAGAAGAGATGGCCCCGGTTGGTTGGACAGAATATTCTTATTCTTAAGTGGCGCCTCGCGTGGTCTGCCTATGCGGCGGTATGCCGGGTCGGCAGGTTATCAAAGTACACTCCATCCGGTGTGTGAC
>JBKJZK010000163.1:0-22843 GCA_046715215.1 Nitrospiraceae bacterium | reverse complement strand
AGCTGGATGAGCTCCTCCATCAGCGAGTGGTCGGCCAGAATGAAGCGGTGCAGGCCGTCGCAGATGCGGTCCTCCGCGCGCGCTCCGGCATCAAAGACCCGAACCGGCCCATCGGTTCATTTCTCTTTCTCGGTCCGACCGGAGTCGGAAAGACCGAGCTGGCGCGGGCGCTTGCCGCGACGCTCTTCGATGACGAGGCCAACCTGATTCGGATCGACATGTCCGAGTACATGGAGAAACACACAGTGGCCCGTCTGATCGGGGCCCCGCCAGGCTACATCGGCTACGAAGAAGGTGGACAACTGACTGAAGCCGTCCGGCGGCGTCCGTTTTCCGTCATTCTATTCGACGAGATCGAAAAAGCCCATCACGACGTCTTCAATGTCTTGCTTCAAGTGTTGGACGACGGGCGATTGACGGATTCGCAGGGCCGGACCGTCGATTTTAAGAACACGGTGTTGATCATGACGTCGAACATCGGCAGCCCGCAGATTCTTGAGGCGCAGCAGCGGCGCGCCTCCTATGACGAGGTCTGTTCGCTCGTGATGGCGGAATTACGAGAACACTTCCGTCCGGAATTCTTAAACCGTGTCGACGAGACAGTGGTATTCCATCCTCTGGAGACGGAGCAGCTCACGAAGATCGTGGAAATTCAACTCGAGCGGTTGCGGGCCCGTTTGATAGAACGACGGATCTCTCTCTCCGTGACGCCGGCAGCCTTACGGTATCTGGGTGAACGGGGCTACGATCCGGTCTATGGGGCGAGACCGTTGAAGCGATTGATCCAACAGGAAATTGAAACACCGATGGCGCGTCAGTTGGTTAAGGGCGATATGCGCGATGGAGATACGGCGACCGTCGACCTGAAGGACCAGCATATCGTCATCGTGCCGACGGTCGCAGGATAGGAGGCTGCGGAAATATCATTTCGCCACAGCAAAACTGTAGTCGCCTGTATGTCTGGGGCATGATCAGAATATCCCTGCAGGATGCTCAAAAAGGCCGTTCAGCAAGGCCGCAGCGAGTGAAGGTTCAAAGGCGTACTCTCTGGGGCGTACGGTGTGACGAATAAGGAGCACCAAGTCTGTGCGCGCCGCCGAGTGGTGAGGCGGCCGGGTCCCCGTCGAGGATCTGAACGATGCGAGAACGCTGCTGGCGGGCTTTTTCAGCATACTGCTACTCTGCTTCAGCCGAGGACGACCGACCCGCCTTTCACATCTTGCGTTGTACCGCTGGCACGGAGCTTGTCGATCTTCCATTCGGTGGGAGAGACCTGGATCACGTGACCTTTGATCGTATGGAACTCCCCTATCGTGAAGGCCACTACATCGGACGCCTTCACGTCCATCTGTAAGATGACGGTTCCCGAGGCCAGATGTGTGAGCAGCAGATTCTTCGGGGTCGTATTCACTTCGTAGGCCCGCCGTTCGTTGATCATCAGGGTACTATCCACGAGTTTTGCCGTCACTTTTCCGCCTGCGTCGAACAACGCAAAGTTCACGAGTAAGGCGCCCGTCGTCGGTTTCAGTGCCACCTGAATCTGCGGAACGCCTTCGATTTCAATCATGCCGTCGGTGTTGCGGTACAGATTCGAACCCACTTCCACGTCCATCTTTGACCTCATTTCACTACGAAGTGAGAACCATCCAGTAACCCGCATTATTCATGGCGGTGCGTCGCGAAATCGGTCGGAAGCCAGGCGAGGGGCTAGGGGCACGAGGCGAGAGGAAAGACATTCCTTATGGTCACCCCCTAGCCTCTAGCCCTGTGCCTCTCGTCTGAACATTCACGATTGCAGCAGAAGTGTTCATGAATAATGCTGGTTATGACTTCTTGATACGATCCAGAATCAATGCGAGACAGCCGCCGAGCAGTCCCCCTCCCATGATGGTCGTGAACAGCTCGACCAATTTGAGTCCCCACACGGACCCCTGCGTTTGCATGGCTTCTCGAATGCCGCCTTGCAGCATGATCACGGCCAGAGCCATGGTGGCGCCGATAATGAACCACCAGAGAAAGACTTTCAGGGGCGACCCCACAGGAGATCCTCAAAATTCCATCCGACGGTCGAGACTGCGGTATTGAATCGCTTCCGCCACATGCAGCGGCTCAATCTTATCAGAGCCCGCCAGATCGGCAATGGTTCTCGCCACACGCACAATGCGCCCATGGGCCCGAGCAGATAATCCGAGTTTGTTCAGCGCCTGTTCTAGGAGCTCCTGAGCCGGAATCCCCAGACCACAATACCGCTTCAGGAGCCGCGGCTTCAACTGAGCATTCGTGTGGATCCCATCCTCACGATACCGATGGAGCTGCCGATCACGCGCCGCCAGGACGCGCGATCGAATCGTGGCGGAACTTTCCGGCATAGGACCGTTGTCGTGCAAGTCTCGCACGGAGACCGGCGGAACCTCGATATGAATGTCGAGTCTGTCTTGAAGTGGCCCCGACAATTTGGCTCGGTAGCGGCGGATTTGGTGCGGGGTGCAGACGCATTCCCGCGTGCGATCTCCATAGTATCCGCAGGGACAAGGATTCATCGCGGCAATCAACATGAATCGCGCAGGATAGCGGAGCGAGCCGCTGGCCCTGGTCAGGGTCACATGCCCGTCTTCCAATGGCTGCCGCAATCCGTCCAGGACGGGACGACGAAACTCCGGGGATTCGTCCAAGAACAACACGCCATTGTGCGCCAAGGATACTTCTCCCGGCCGTGGAACGGTTCCGCCTCCGATGAGTCCGGCATCGGAAATACTGTGGTGCGGAGCACGAAAAGGACGGACCGTCAGCAGTGGATGATTGGCCGGTAACTGTCCGGATACGCTATGGACGCGGCTCGTTTCGATCGCTTCTTCCGGCTCCATGAGGGGCAAAATCGTCGGGAGACGTTTGGCCAGCATGGTCTTGCCTGATCCGGGCGGTCCCACCATCAAAAGATTGTGGCCTCCAGCGGCGGCGATTTCCAGGGCGCGCTTCGCATGGTCTTGTCCCTTCACATCGCCATAGTCGTTATCCTCCACCGGACGCGTGGTAAAGAACCGGTCCCGGTCTGCGTGAGCCGGGTCCACCGAAACCGTGCCATTAAGAAATGCCACGGCCTCGGGGAGCGTGTGGAGCGGATAGGCCGTCACCCCCTGTACCATGGCCGCTTCTTGGCTGTTCTCAGCCGGCAAGAGCAGACTATGGTCGGGCCGGCAGGCAATCCCGATGGATAAGGCGCCGGTAATCGCCTTGATGTGTCCGTCCAACGAAAGTTCACCGACACAGACGCGGCCTCGTACATTCTGGGTCGGAATGACTTCTTCTGCGACGAGAATCCCAATGGCAATGGCCAGGTCGAGGCCGGACCCTTCCTTTTTGATACCAGCCGGCGCCAGATTCACGGTGATTTTCTTTGCCGGGAAATGGAAGCCCGTATTCTTGAGCGCGGAGCGGACGCGGTCGCGGCTCTCCCGCACCGTGGCGTCGGGGAGGCCGACGACTGAGAATTGTGGAAGCCCTCCGGCAATATCGACTTCCACGTCGATCAGATGCGCATCGATACCGACGAGCGCAGCGCTCAAAACTTTTGCAAGCATAGGTGACTCCGGTGTCAGGCGCGGGGCTCCTGGATTATAGGAACGCGGTCGAATTGTTTCAACCAAAACCGCTGGAGACAGCAGGAATATGGTTCCATTTCCCCTGTTGTCATAACACCCGTCCAAACGCTAGCACCCCCTCCTCCCCTTCTGTATAATCCCCCCCATGGCTGTCCAGCCTCACTCCCTGCCGTCGCGCCTACTAGAACTTGCTGCACACATTATGTTGCCCTGCCAAATGCCGTTGTGTTTTCTCCTCGGTGGCCTGATCATGGGAACTGGCAGTCCGATCTTGGCTCAAGCGCCTGATCGTGCGGCCACTCCGTCTGGACCAATTGGAGCGTCGATGGCCGTCCTCGCGATGCTGCAAGATGCCGATGTGCTTCCTCCCGAAGGCACCCCCGAGGCGAATCGCGTCATCAAGGCCGTCATCCAATTTCAATCGGTGTTTCTGAAGAGCGGTGATCCGGCCGTGCAGGCATTTCTGAGTCATGCATTTTCGGCACAGAGGGGCAGCGGTGCAAACGAAGCCGCGTCTCGATTCCATTCAGCAGGCTGGACGTCGGATGTGCTTGAGGCACTCAGTGAACAGTGGGTCGTCACGGCGATCGATCAGCGAGAGCGTTTGGCGCCGGGCTTTCGCCAATTCAACGTCAGTCCGACGGATTTCGATTGCTTGATGGAATTCATTACGAAGGCACGTACTGCCTTCGTGCAACGGGGGCAGAACATGCACCAGGTGTTTGTGCAACGACGAGGGGAGATGCCGGGCGGTACACAATAACTGCAACAGGGAGGACGCAATGGCAACGAAAGCCTATATCCTAATCAAGGTCAAAGCCGGGCGTACGAAAGATGTGCTGCAGGCACTCAAGCGCCTTACTGGCGTCGAACAAGCCCACTCCTGCTTCGGACGGCCGGATATTATTCTGTTCATCACGGTCGCGGACGAACGAGCCCTCTCGGATGTGGTGATCACAAAGATTCACCAAGTCGAAGGGGTGGAGGAAACAGATACACACATCGTCGCCGATGCCTAGCACTGCTGGAAGGCTCAGGTTAAGGTTAAGGCCAAGAAAAGGTCGAAGTCTTCACTCAGCCTTAGCCTCGACCTCAGCCTCTCTCAGGTGTTGCGGTCTGCTCGCGCAACGACGCAACGTCGACACTGGCCCCGCCAAGTTCTGCCGAACGGTAACAGGCGTCGGCCACCTCGACGGCACGACATCCATCACGCCCGGTGATAGGCGGCGGGGTGTTCGTTTCGATGGCACAGACGAAGGCGCGGAGTGTGGCGAGAATCGTCTGCTGCGGTTGGACGCCCCATTCCAGAGAAGCGGTGTCACCAATGACGCCGCTCACTCGCTGTTGAAACCAATCAGCGGCGATCTGCCCCTGGGTTCCCACCCACTCCGTTCTCGCAACCCTCCCCGCTACGACGCGTGCAATGTCCAGGACGCATCGCATGCCGCTTACGGTCTCGGCCTGCACGATCGCCATCGTGTCCGGTGCCACGGTCGGGAGCTGGTCCAACTCGCAGCGGACGGCGACCACCTCCTCGCCGGTGATAAAGGGCACCAAATCTAAGAGGTGAACCCCAAATTCCAAGAGCGCTCCGCGCTGACCGGGTACCGGTGACCGAACCTGAGCGCCGGCTTTCGTTTCAATGCGGCTGGTGAAGGTGGCGTACCGGAGCCGGCCGATCTCCGGCAAGTGAGCTTTCAAAAGAAGAATTGTCGAGTCGAAGCGCATGGTTTGTGCGGTCATCAGCAACAGGCCTGCCTCCTCTGCTGCCGTCACCATCGTTCGTGCTTCGCGGCCTGTCGTCGCTAACGGCTTTTCAATGAGGATCGGCTTCCTCGCCTTCACGGCCTCAAGACAGATCTCAGGACAGAGCGACGGAGGGGTCACCACGACGACGGCCTCTACCGTCGGATCGGCGATCAAGGCGCGATAGTCCCCATAGACAGGGATCGCTGTGGTCTGGGCCGAGGGCAGTCCCTCCTCGCTCCGTTTCCGGCAGAGCGCGGCAAGGGTCACCCCCGGCAGATCATGCAGGAGATGGTGGATATACCGGCTGCCATGCCGGCCGGCACCGATGAGGCCGATTCCAAGCGACATAGTCGTCATGTCTACCGTGACCGTGAGAAAACTGTAGTCGCCATCGAACGCAGGGTCAACTAAAATTCGACCCTACCAGGCTGGAGGAAAACCATTTCGGTATAACATGACTTTGATAAGCTGGACTCTCACGCAGGATGCTCAAAAAGGTCGTCCTGCGATCCGTGAGACGTTAAACGTGAAAGGTTTCGAAGGAAGAGCATTCGGCAATCCCACGTTTCATCTTTTACGGCTCTCGAGAGCGATGCAAGAACGCCGCATGGGAAAAGGCGCGTCTCGGCGCGACGGGGTTGGGCGGGTGAGAAAAGCGAATTTTTCAGCATCCTTATAGGAGCCAGATTGACAGCCCGACAGCCTGGTCCCTATAGTACGCGCGTGTTGTATCAGCCCTGCGTGAAGAGGGCGCACCACGCAAAGCCTTGATGGAGAAGAGGTTGCCGCAATGACATCGACCCTCGCTCCCTTTACCTTGGATCAAATCGGCACCGGAACGGCTCGCTTTCCGAGCGGCGTTGCCATTCCCACGCTAACGGATGCCGCCGTCGATCCCTATATCCAGACACGCGTGTCGAAACATGTGCAGGTGGACTGCATTCAGTTTTGGCCTCAGGAAAAAAGACTCTACCCCGGGCTCGTCTTATTGCATGAAGCGTGGGGGCTGACCGCGCAAATCAAGGATCTCGGCGCCAGACTGGCGTGCGAAGGCTATGGCGTCATCATTCCGAACTTGTATGGGCGACTCGGTGGCATGGTGACGGCCAACGCAGAGGTTGCGGACGCGCTCATGGGAAAGCTGAACGAGTCGCTCGTCCTGCAAGACATCAATTCCTGCTGTGAATTCTTGAATACGCGCGACCACATTAAACAAAATATCCACGGCGTGGTCGGTTATGGCATGGGTGGATCATATGCACTCCGGTTCGCCTGTCTACGCAAACGGCTTCGAGCAGCGGTCGTCTATTACGGCCGAATGATGCAGCCTGAAACCGCGATCAAAGATCTGTTTTGTCCAGTGCTCTATCATCAGGCCGCTCAGGACCAGTGGGTGCCCAGTCAGGATGTGGACCGGCTGCGTGCTGCTGCGACTGAGCATAAAAAGCGTGTCGAGATCAGGACCTACCCCAATGCCTCTCATGCGTTCTGTAATGAACAACTCGTGAACAGCTATCGTGCCGACGCGACGGCAGTGGCTTGGGAAGCAACTGCCGCGTTTCTCAAGACCTGCTTCCAAGGCACTTAGCAGGGTGCTGAAAAAGCCCGCCAGCTTCGTTCTCGGCTCATCGAAATCCTCAACGTACCGAGGGTACGCCTCCGGTTTCGAATCGCCTCCGGCCTTGCTGGTCGGCCTTTTTGAGCACCCTGCGAGAGTGTTCTGCTGTTGTGCCACACATGCTGACCATCGAAGTTCTCGCGTACCAACAGAGTTTTTCCCCCAGCCTATATCGGGGTCCCCGCTTGAGGCTGTGGGCGGAAGCACGGTAGAGTAGCGCGATGCGCCAGCACATCCTCTTGAATCGACAAGCCCAATCACGCATCGGTCTCGCCCTTACGATGGTGGCCGTCTCTGTATTCGGGGCCTGGCTCAACGCCATGGCAGACGAATCCCTTCCGAGGTCCATACCGGATTTCCCATCAGTCATTCGTGCCCATTCTGATCAACTGGCTAAGATGGAGTCCGACAAGGAAGCCAGCAGCCTGTTTGTCTCGGCAATCGGTCCCACGCTCCAGCTGGGCGATGTGGCCCAGACATTGGGTGCCAACCCCTTGCCGGCCAAGCTCGCGAAAGAACTCCTGGTGCCGGAGCTGACGACGGCGGTTCTTCGGTTGATGGGCAGTCTGGCCGCCTGGCACCTCGCCTCTACCGTCAGGCAGGCTGTGAGAGATCAGCAACTCGCGACGGTAACCGAGCGACTATTTGGATCCCCGCAAGCCAGGGCATGGCTCGACCAACAGGGGAAAGCGCTCTGGCATGATTCACTGAGTCAACTCTTTGACGTGGTTCTCTCCCCAGAATGGGCCAAGGGGAATCAGGGAGAATCTGCAGCGACCCTGGAGGTGACGGTCCTGGAGCGAGCCACTCGCCTGGAAGTGGACGCCATGCAGTCCGGCTACCAGGAGTGGGATCGGATACGGAACTGGAAGGATCGGGTGCGTGGGCTCCGGGGACAGGCCCGGCTGTGCGGGACCTGGCAGTGGATTGTTCACAACCATCAGCAGCACCATCAAGAACAGAAACTTTCGTTACTCTTTCCACCACCAGGAAATACGCAGGCCGCTCTGCCGGGTCTCGTGGAAACGATCGTGCTGGGCGAGAACGTCTATTTACGGTGGGAAATCGATGGTCGGGTCCAAGAAGATAGTCTGCAATTCAGCAAAGAAGGCCAACGCCTCGAAGGGACCTTCGTGAATTCCCAAGGAGGTTGGGGATCGATTAGCGGAAAGAGAGCGGCCGGCTGTACGCCGTAGCCGCATTATTCATGAACGTTTCTGCACAGCTAGGGAGTACGGCTCGTGGAACGAGGGAGCGCATCCCGCCAGACTCCCCAACCTAAGAGTACCCAGCCTGCCAAGAACGCCAACCCACCGATCGGGGTCACGGCCCCCATCCACCTGATGCCTGCAAGAGACACCACATACAGACTGCCTGAAAAGAGAAGAATTCCGAGAATAAAGAGCCATCCCGATTTTTCAAGGCCTTGTCCGGGATAACGATCAATTGCCCAAGAAACTATACAAAGTCCAAAGGCATGATACATCACATACCTTGTTGCGGTCTCGAACACTTGGAGCATAGGCGCATCCAGAATTTCCTTGAGCGCATGGGCACCAAAGGCGCCGGCAGCAACGCCGCATCCAGCCAAAATGGTCCCAAGCACCAGGAATCGCTGAGAGGGTGACCGACCTATCATAGTATCCTCCTAGTTCGTGGCCTTCCGTAGTTATCTGGTTCATCCCGTTGATGTGGTTTGTTTTGTTCATCTGGCTGGTCTCGTCCAACCGAACAAGCGGAACCAACCGCTCACATCGAATTTGGATTCTAGCAGAGAGAACTAGCCCGCATTATTCATGACGGTTCGTTGCGAAATCGCTGAGCCGCATCGAGAGACCGGCGCGCGGAGGCCAGGGGACTGGCTTCGCCGTCCCCAATACGGTGAGGGTCCGAGGGGCGAACCCGCTGGCCGGAGGTCGTCGTAGCAGCGGATCGGCGATTGTAGCAGAAGCGCTCATGAATAATGTGGGCTAAGTCTCGATATGCCTCTCGAATGCCCCGCTGTTTATTGACCAATTCTGATTTCACTCCCGCCTGCGCATGTGTGTATCACCTGACCCTGCAGATCTCCAAGTCCACTAGTGGGACGACCATCACCTGCCGAAGGATGGAGCGTCGTGTCGAGGATTCTGAGATGACAAAGTAGGGTTTGCAGTCGGGATGGTCGCGGTGTGGATCCTCTTGGCTTACGGCGCAGCAGGTCCACGAACAGCGGGCCGGTCAAAGCGCCCGCATGGGTATTTCCATAACAGACTAGTGTGTTATTTCGTATCGCACCGCGTTAAGCAACTGTTCCATGCTAAACGGCTTGTGTAAGGTCTGGCGTGCGCCCAACAGTTTGGCAATACCTAAAACATTCCCTTCTCCTTGCTCACCTGATATGGCGATCACCTTCGCGTTGAGGAATTCACGTGTCAACTCCAAAATCATGTCCAATCCACTCATCTCGGCCATGAGAATATCTGTGATCACCAAGTCCGGTGGCCTGTCCCGATACAGCGCAAGCCCGATGCGGCCATTGGACGCTTCGCGCACCTCGTGTCCGGCCGCTTCAAGCACGGTACGTAGGAGGACGCGGGTTGGTTCTTCGTCCTCAATGATCAGAATTGTAGCCTGGGTCATAGAGCCCCTCTACCTAGCGAGTACTTTTTTTCCTCGCGGCTCGATAATGCATCAATCAATGCATTTTTGCTGACTTCCACCACCTGGCGCTGTTGCTCGCCTTGAAGGTACTGTTCCATATTTCCGGACGAGAGCGGTTTACTATAGAAAAAACCTTGCCCCTCATGGCAGCCGATGTCACACAGGAATAAGGCCTGTTCCTGACTCTCCACTCCTTCGGCGGTTATTTTCAGGCCCATATTCAATGCCATGTCAACGACTCCCTTGCTGATGGCCTTGGCTTGGTGTCCATTGCTGATCTCTCGAACAAAGTGTTGATCGATCTTCAATGCATCGACAGGAAGCTGGGTCAGGTAACTCAACCCCGAATAACCGGTTCCAAAATCATCTACGGAAAGGTGAACCCCCAGAGATTTCAGCTTGCAGAGGTTTTCCAATACGGCATCTCCTTCTACGATCAACACATTTTCGGTAATTTCCAACTCCAGACACTGAGGATTCAAATTGGTTTCCTTCAAGATTCTTGATACCGTGCTGACCAATTGGGGGTTCCTCAGCTGTTTGGGCGAGACATTTACCCCAATAAGGATGGGAGAAAAGCCACTTTTTTGCCAATCCATGCCTTGTAAGCAGGCCGAACGGAGAATCCATTCTCCCAGGGTTTCGATCAGCCCAAACTCTTCTGCTAACGGGATAAAATGAACAGGAGACACCGGACCCAAATCGGGGTGATTCCACCGCATCAGTGCTTCTGTCCCTACTAGTTGGCTAGTCGCGAGATTGATTTTGGGTTGATAGGAAACCGACAGTTCGTGGCGATCGAGAGCTTTGCGAAGGCTCATTTCTAAGAACAGGGGGTCGTAGGCACGCGACGCCATGTCCTCTGAGTAGAGCTCGCAATAATTTTTCCCTCGCGTTTTGGCACAGGTTAAAGCCGAGTTGGCATGGTCGATTATTGCGCGAACATCCACCTCATGTGCGTCAGGAACGAGCTCTCCCCCGATATGTGCTGCAAGAGAGACTCTCTCGCCTGACTCTATGAGCGGGACTCGAAGCATGTCGATGGACTCATGAGCCAGATGCACTACCTCTGCAGGGGTGGCGTAGTTCCTTGTCAAGATGGCCAAGCCTGCCTGTCCATGTCGTGCCATCACGTCGCCAGGTTTTACCAGCGGGACGAGCCGGTTTACGATATGTTTCATTACGCGATCGCTTGCGGAACGACCCTTAGTCTCATAGATCTGGTCTATCCCTGGAATTTCTAGAACAAGCACGCTTATTTTCTCGCGAGACTTGCGGGCTTGTTTCAGAGCGCGACTGAGTAGGGCCACAAATTGTGCGCGACTCGGAAGGCCGGTCACTGGGTCACTGCTGGTGAGTATGCTCACTGATTCCATCGTACGCCCGCATACGACAGCCACTGCCAGGGTGAGGGGGAGTTGCAGCAAATGGTAATCCAGTGTGACTCCTGCCCACCCAGTATCCTGATAGAAGGCCAACCCGTACATTGTCGTGACCACTAGTGCGTAGAGGATTGTCTGATGTCTTGTACGGGTGAGTAACGCGATTATCATGATGAGGAAATAAGCCGCATAGGCTTCGGCTCCGGCTCTGCCGGAATAATAGAACAGCGTCGCTGTGATAATTGTGTCGAGAATGGCGAGAAAACCTGGAAACCAATCCGACGCAATCATGCGAATGGGAAGGAATAATAGTCCCCCGAATATGGCCAGAAGAGCCACGAAGGGCAGCCAGACAGATCGGTCAAGCTGAAGCATGTTGAGATTCAGTACCGCGCTGCCAACCATCACCACCAGCACCAGGATTTGAAGAAAGATAAAAGTCGATCTGACCTCTCCTCTCATCGCAGCAATGGCTTGCGCCACTTTTGGCGATAGACTCTCGCTATTGGTTGAGTCAGGCTGCAGCAGATTCACCGCGGCAGCCGATTGGTTCCAGGGGCAAGCGGACAAGGAAGCCTCGCTGCGCAATTCAGGCGCTCGGGCCGTGTGCAATTTCTTATCAAAATTACGTGCGAGAGCGTTCATTCTCAATTTCCAAACCAGCGAGTGATTAACGGACGCGCGCCGTGCCCCTCAAACACTGAGGGCTCCAGGCCGCTCACCATCGTTATTGGTATGGCCATTAGGATCGGCAATGTGCTCCTGCCGTCAACAACATCCCATTCAGCCGCATATGATGCTTTCTCGATCGAGTCCCGCACCGCCATATGTCACTTATCTCCCGAGATCTGCTTTTTGCCAAGCTGCCCAAGTGGGGGGGAGGGGTACTCACTTTGGAAGGGCATACAAAAGAGGGTCTTCCATGGGAACAGCATCGCGCTAACCCGGACTAGAGTCTGATACATCGTTTCTGTTCATCGATCAGCCCAGAAGTTGTATCGACTCATATAAAATCCTCCGGGGGGAAGGGGTTATAGCCTAACTGTCATGAATCAGTCGGCGGTGTCACTGTCACGGATCACTTGTCAGGTGGCCCCTACGGTGTATGAATGACGGAGGTGGATCATGGAGCGATGCAAGTTTACGCGAGAGTTCACGCGTGAGGCGGTGAAGCTGATCGATGAACGCGGGGTGACGGTGGTGGACACCTCGCGGTATTTGGGCGTGCATGGCACGGTATTGCGCCGATGGGGGCAGGAGTGTGCGGTAGGTTCAGGCGATCATCGCAACATTATCTGGGGTACGGTGGAGTTGGAGGGTGATTGTGATAGCACACATGAGGCGCTCGGTGCGCGTCGGCGAACCGCAAATGGGTCGTGAACGTCACCTACCTCTGAACCGCCGAAGGCTGGCTCTCTGTCGTCACGGTCGTCGATCTCTTCGCTCGATGGGTCGTCGGCTGGTCCATGAGTGTGATGATGACCGCGCAGCTCGTCACCGATGCGCTCGTGATGGCGATCTGGCGGCGGGCACGGCGTCACCTATGGCATGCGCCGGGCCGGCAACGTCTGGGACAATGCGGCGATGGAGCGCGTCTTCTCCTCGCTGAAGACCGAACGCACGGTGGCCAAGACGCACCGTACGCGGGCCCAGGCCGACGTATTCGATTACATCGAGCGCGTCTACAATCCCAAGCTGCGACACTCGACGCTGGGCTATCTCAGTCCGATGGAGTTCGAAATGCAGGCGGAATTGGCGTAACTTGGTGTCAACCAAACCGGCAGCAGCCCAGATTTAAAAGATTACTGTTTCCATAGATCGTGCGTAGGTGCAGGAGATTCAGACAGTTACCCGCACACTACCATTTCGGGTTAGCCCTCCCACCTCTTGAGGAATAGCCAAGTAACCCTTTCCCACACTACCCTGCGCATAACATTATGGCTCAGGGGAAACAACAGGCCTGTTGGTATAGTCCGAAGTTTACTATTGACTGCATGCTCGCGAACGTGAGCCGGCAGCTTGAAGCGGATGGGTGCGTCCTCGAATTCTCAGAGGCTGGCTGTAAGCTCACCACCCCTGAGCACATGACAGCAGGGGACTTTGTGAAAGTCCGATTATGGTTGGAAGGCGAGGAGGCCTTTATAGACATCCGGCTGGCGGAAGTCAGAAGGGTTCACGAGCACTTGATCGCGGTGGAAGTGATCCAGGTGAGCCCAAATGACCGGATGAGACTGAAACGATTTATCGATGCCCCCGCAGCCATACACATCGAAGAACCTGCTCTAATCGACCATCTTCTCATTCGGGCATAGCTCGGCGTCAACCTCTCCGGGTGGAATCAATAACACCGTAGGTAGTTCGATGAAGCTCCCGCTGCAAGCTACTAGGTATTCGGCGAAGGAGAATCAAATCGCTCGCAGCCTCGGCAAAGCAGGCGAACACACCGCCCTGTGTTCGCCATGTTGACATTGCGTGGCTCGGAACCGCTGGTGCTGCGGGATGGCTCGTGGAGGGGTGGTCCAACGCGTGCAGACGTGAAGCGAGACGGGCACTCGGAAACGCGAAGCCCTGCGGCATACTCGTGCAGTATTTCGAAGAGCTGAACGGCGAGATTGCCCGTCGCAGCCGCGTATCTGCGCTTGCAGCAGAAGCGCTCATGAATAATGCGGGCCAGGGTTTGTGCTTGTGTGGGATTAAGAGAGATCAATCCCCCCTCGGCCACTGGCACCTTCGGTGCAGCACCATCTCCCACATGTTGGAGACCCTCACCTCTTCGAGGGACATGGTTTTGCGTGTGGCGTGTTCGTTGCTCATTTGCCTTTCGGCTTCCACTCCCGCGCCAGCTGTTGCGCCTCGGCGATCTGGTCAGGGGTCATCCGTTTGGCGAGCGCATCCCGGAGCACAGCCCCAGGCTTTGCTCCGTTCGCTGCCCCCAGGTTGTACCACATGTAAGCCTGGACATAATCCTGCGGCACGCCGTCCCCACGCTCATGCATGAGGCCAAGTTTTCTTTGCGCTAAATCATTTCCTTGATGTGCGGACAGACGTAACCAGTACACGGCCATCTTGTAATCCTGCGGAACACCCCGTCCATACACAAACAAAATCCCCAGGTTGACCTGGGCGTCCGCGTGTCCCTGGACGGCAGCTTTCTCGTACCACTGCCGCGCTTGAGCATCGTCCTTTAGCACGCCCTGGCCGTTGTCATAATGCAGGCCGAGGTTGAACTGTGCAGATGCAAGCCCCTGCTCGGCCAGCGGTCGCAGCTCACGCATGGCTGTTGCGTAGTCGCCGCGTTCAACGGCAAGGTCATAGGCCTCCTTGACAGCCTTATAATCAGCCCATGCGGCAGCGGCGAGACAAACAATCAACAGCACAAGGGCTAAAACGAATCGGAATGATATCCTTCGGTCGTCCATCACTGGACAATCTCCGCTGGTTCCTGCTCCTTTGAGAATGGTGCCGGAGGCCGGGATTGAACCGGCATGGGTCTGTTAGACCCGAGGGATTTTAAGTCCCTTGCGTCTGCCAATTTCGCCACTCCGGCACGGGGGTCAGGTCGAGGTCGAGGCTAAGCTGAAGATTAAGATCTGGAGCGCACTGCTCAGCCTCAACCTTAGCCTTAATCTTGCTCATTAGCCGGGCGGGACTCTAGCATCGGGGTCGAGGTCGGTCAAGGTCAGCGTCGTAGGCGCAACCAACCTAGCCCGCATTATTCATGAGCGCTTCGACTGCAATCGCGGATTCCCGCTACAACATACTTGGCCGCATGTTTCACAGCGCCCAAGCGGGCGGGCTCGCCGCTCGGTCGGTCAACATCCTGTTTAAGGATGCCTCCCCTTCTTCCCGGCTCCGCGCGCCCGTTTCGCTGGGCGATGTAGCCTGGAGCATTTTAGATGTAGGTGTTTACAATCTGTAGGATGGACTCCATTTTACTCTCGATGGAGTAGAAGGGCTGTACGCTATTCACAGTGTTCAAGTCGCTAGATCAGTGCGAGACCAGTGCGGAGTGGATGCGGGAGTACAACGAAGAGCGGCCACACGTTGGACGGGATGATCATGGCCAGCTTCCGGGCTCGAATGCCTGCTGAAAGTTTTTCTTTGATGATGTCTCCTTGACAGGAAAGCTTATGACTTACCGCCTCCTTTCGAGGTACTCCCTTTGTATCTTTTGGTAAGCCAATTCCTCGACTACCATTTCTGAGGGGAGTACCTTACAGAACGGAAGAGGAGGTATGACTATGGCAAGCAGCAATATGGAATTATCGTGTGAAGACTTTGCCGGGGCAGCCCTCGCTGAGGATGCCGAGGAGAGTTCGCCCTTCTACCTGTACGGGCGCGTGTTTGATGACGTTTCTTCTGTGCAGGACCGTTATGACCTCGAGCAAGGGACAGACGCACTTTCCCCGGCTATTGGGATCATCGCCTGAACAAAGGTGAGCTTTCTATTGTGGGCCCTCACTCTTGTCTGAAATAGTTTATGCCGTTGGGTCATTCGAAGGTGTAGGGTTCGGTGAATCGCTAAACCCACCAACCCCTGACCGAAGGAGACCCAACGTGCACGCATCGTCCACCATGTTCAGCCAGATGCTCAAGCTCATCCCGCGCACCGACTTCGAGCGCATCGTCAAGGAAACGAGGCCGAATATCGCAGCAAGGGCTTGTCGAGCTGGAGCCAGTTTGTGGGGATGCTCTTCTGCCGGGCTCGGGCGGGCCCATTCGCTGAGGGAGATCGAGGGCGGTCTGAAGAACTGCGAGGGGCAAGCTGATCCACTTGAGGATCAAAGCCCCAGTCCGCTCCTCGCTGTCTTACGCCAACGGCCACCGTCCCGTGAGAATTGTTCGAGAAGGTCTTCTACGGACTGTTCGAGACGGTCGCCGCCAAGGCGCAGGGCCAACGCAAGTTCCGCTTCAAGAACAAGCTGCTCAGTCTCGATTCGACCGTGATCGATCTGTGCCTGTCGCTGTACGACTGGGCGAAGTTTCGCCGCACCAAGGGCGCGGTCAAGCTGCTTTGGTGCTCAACCACGATGGCTATCACGATCTTGAACACTCGTCATCACCCGTCTGAAACCTGCATCAAATCAAGTAGGCTTCCACCCGGTCTCGCTATCCTGGAACGCAGTGGTGGGCTCCCTCTTTAGTTCGGCCCCCCCTACCTCTACGGTATTTTCAATAATTCTGCCCTACTTCATTATCATCCTGCATCACCCTCAACAGCACGCACATAGGTAGCATTTCTTGAAGGAGAGACCGATGCACAAACAGATCATGAAGATCGGGGCCATTCGTCGGGAGCTAGATGGCAACGCCTGTCCCTTCTGCGGAGGCCATAAGTATCAACTAGTGCTTCGGGGGAACATGCAGCCGCAAGCTGGCGGACTCTTCGCCCGCTGTTCTCAGTGCCAGCGTCCTCGTGGACTCGATGAGGACCTCGGTCAAATATTCTCGACGTAAAAAGATTTCCTCCTCATCTCAACACACGAAGGAAGACACGATGCACATCCTCTCTTCCCTGATGCATTACCTAACTTTTCCCGGAGCGCGCAACCAACAGAAACGAACCTCATTGCACCTGTTGGCCGCTAGCGGCGTCGTCAGACCCAGCCATGTTGAAATCCGTTACCCGACCCATCGCCAGCGTCTCGCCCGTCCGCGCGCAGCCAACCGGTATCGAGCATCCACAGACGCAGCCTAGCCCTTTGCGGTCATGGGAGCGCGACATTACGCTCGACATGACACAAACATGGCAATGGACGCGCATCCTCTCATCCACCCTCGTCCAACTTGCGAACAAACCGATCCTACTAGGTGGACCAAGCAGTTAGACCTGTGAGCCTTTGCCGTCATCCCCTGAGAGTTTTTCTTGAACCACCTCGCGAATCGCTTGTACCTCCCGCATGGCGTGGGGTAAGATCACGGCTCGCTTGCTGGTCTTCCTATGGTCATCGACCTGCGTCGCAGATGATTGGGAACCCCGCATGGAACTGAGACCAGTGGAGAGGTGGCCGAGTGGCCGAAGGCAACGGTTTGCTAAACCGTCGTAGGGGCAAAACCTCTACCGAGGGTTCAAATCCCTCCCTCTCCGCCACAGCCTGCTCTCTCAGCAAGCGGATGACCTGGCAGCTTGATTTTCTCAGACGATCCTGTAACAGTGCCTCGCTCTTCTTGCCCTGAACCGTGCCGAGGTAGCTCAGTTGGTAGAGCACAGCCCTGAAAAGGCTGGTGTCGACAGTTCAATTCTGTCCCTCGGCACCATCTTTCCACTACTCACGCGATTCTGAATTAGTTCTACGTCGGATGGTGGCACCTCTGGTCTGGTGACAACACGGCACGGGCTCCACTCCGCAGGGCTACTCGGGTGCTCACCCGACCGTCCCCACCGAGGCGGGGTCCCCGCGGACGGTCCGCCGTAGCGGGGGCAGGCGAGGCCGGCGGGACCCAGCGCGCGAGGACCGCGGCTAAGACTTTGGATTGCACGGGTTTGCTCAGGTAGTCATCCATGCCGGCCGCGAGGCACCAGGCTCGATCTTCCGGCAGGGCGTTGGCCGTCATGGCGATGATCGGACGGCGCCGAGACGGCGCAGCGGTCGTCTCGCGTGCCGCGCCGCTCGTGCCTCGTCTCTCGTCTGACGTTTCCCGTTTCACGTTTAACGCTTCACGTCGTCTGATTTCCGCCGCCGCCTCAAACCCATCCATCTCCGGCATCTGGCAATCCATGAGGACCGCGGCATAGTCGATCCGCGCGAGCGCCTCGAGAGCCTCCTGGCCATTGGCCGCCACATCCACACGATACCCCAACTTCTCCAGCATCCGGACGGCGACCTTCTGGTTGATGACGTTATCCTCAGCGAGCAGAATCTTGGAGGTGCCCTGCGTTTTGATCTCGGCCAAACTGTGGCGCGTGATCAAGGCAGCCGGGGCCGGTCGGCCGTCGGACGGTCCCGCGCCCGGCGGGGTCACCACGGCGCGGAGGCACGCGTACAATTGCGCCTCCTGCACCGGCCTGGTGAGGTACGCGACATAGCCGGCGGTCTGCGCCGCCTGGGCATCGCCCCGCTGCCCATGGGACGTCAAGAGGATCAGCCGCGTGGGTGCCAGCACAGGATCGGCCTTGATGGCCTGGGCCAGGGCCAGGCCGTCCATCCCCGGCATCTGAAGGTCAATGATGGCGAACTCGCACGGGGCCCCCTCCGCAACCGCTGTGCGCAAGTGGGCCAAGGCCTGGGGGCCGTCCGCGGCCAGCCGACACCGGACGCCCCATTTCGTCGTATACGCTTCCAGGATGCGCCGGTTGGTGGCCTGATCATCCACGATGCACAGCCCGCGACCGCGCAAATCCTGGGAGACCAGCTCGCGCATCGATCGGGTTCCGGGCAGCGGTGTGGCGAGGGGGACGGTAAACCAGAACGTACTGCCTGCCCCCAGCCGACTCTCCATCCCGATCTGACCCCCCATGAGCTCCGTGAGCTGTTTGCAGATGGCCAGCCCCAACCCCGTGCCCCCATACTTGCGCGCGGTCGAGTTGTCGGCCTGGCTGAAGGACTGAAAGAGGCGCCCTTGCGCCTCAGGGGACAGGCCGATGCCGGTGTCTTGCACTTCGAAGCGCACCGTGGCGGTGGTCTCAGTGTGGTGCATCAGCGACACGGAGACCACGACTTCGCCCTGCGCCGTAAATTTGAGGGCATTCGACACCAGGTTCAGCAGGATCTGGCGGAGGCGGCCGGGATCGCCCCGGAGGGCGGAGGGGACATTCGCGTGCACGAGGCAGGCGAGATTCAGCCCTTTGCTGAACGCCCGGGCAGCCACCAGCTCCACCGCTTCGTCGACCGCGGTGCGCAGGTCAAAGTCGAGGAGTTCCAAGGTGAGCTTGCCGGCTTCGATTTTTGAAAAATCGAGAATGTCGTTGATAACCATGAGCAGGTGCTCCCCGCTGCTGCGGACGATCTCGGCACATTCCCGTTGCTCCGGCGTGAGGGCGGTCTCGAGCAGGAGGCCGGTCATGCCGATCACGCCGTTCATCGGGGTCCGAATCTCGTGACTCATGGTCGCCATGAAGGCCGACTTGAGGGTGACCGCTTCCAGCGCCTGGTCGCGCGCCAGGGTCAGTTCCTGGTTCTTCTGCTCCAGGTCCCGTGACGCTTGTTTCAGCGCCGCCTCCGCCTGCTTGTCATCAGTGATATCGTGATTCGTTCCCACTACCCATTCCGCGCTGCCCTCGGCGTCGGGCCTGACTGCCTCCCCCGCTTGCATGACGCGCAACGCACCGTCACTGCGCCGACGTATTCGGAATTGCCGTGTGCTCTGCCCTTTGCGGTGAATCATATCCTGTATTAGGGCTTCTTGTTCCGCCAAATCCTCCGGGATGATAGCCCCCATCTGGTCTGTGAAATTTATCTGGCCATCCGTTGTCGGCGGAATTCCATAGAGCTGGAACATCTGATCATCCCATCGGACGTGGTTTGTCCGGGTGTTCCACTCCCAAATCCCTACCGCTGTCGCCTTGAGCGCCAGAGAGATTCGAAAGAGCGCTTGGGAGAGTTCATCGGTCCGTTTGGCGACCTCGCGTTCCAGGCTTTCTTGATGTTCCCGAATGTCCTCACGGGAGACCCGCAGGTGGTCCGTCATGATGTTGAAGGAGTCGGCAAGATCGGCCATCTCGTCTCGTGAGTCGACGATGACTTCTGTGTCCAACTGTCCTGCTACAAGGGATCGAGTGGCTTCAACCAGTCGACGAACCGGGGTGGTAATGCGATTGGTCAGGACAACCGTGACGGTGAGACCAATCAGAAGGATCACCGCGACGATCATGCTCAGCCAGGCTAGAAAATTTCGCACCTCCAGTTCCACCCGGCTCTGCCCTAGACCCAGGCGAACGTAGCCTATCATCTGCGACTCATATCGGTCTTGGTCAGCGTCGAGGAACAGATTGTCGTCCAAATGCTTGGCTTGGGTATGGACGGGCGCGAGGATGTCCACATAGGTTGATTGGTCGAGCTGATCAATGAAGGGGCGCACCACCATCTCGTTGCTTGCCCAAGAGGGGAGCGTAGAAACCTGATTGATGAGACGTGGTTCCCTCGTGCTTGTCGCAAGCAGCTTTCCGCTCGTAGCGAACACCATACTATAGGCAACATCCGGATCGAGCCTGACGCTGTCGACGATTCGGGTTAGGGCCTCCTGATTTTCAGTGTAGAGGCCATATTCGGCATTTTGGGCCAGCATTGCGGCAGTGATTTTGCCTCGTAGAATGAGGTCATCGTAGGAGGAGGACCGCTCATGTTGAACGACCAATACGCCGAGTCCGAGGGCAGTCGCGAGAATCAGCGACAGACTCAGCAGGTTGAACTTGGTTCTCAGTCCGACCCTTCGCTTGGTGGTCATCATGCCATGAGCCTTATGGGAAAACCTGTTGGGCGTTCTTCACGACAGACGAAGAAAATTCCAGTTTCATATGGTCCGCGGTCTTCAGATTCAGCGAATACAGTATTCTGCGCGGCGGCGCGATGGCCAATGTGTTTGGTTTCGTTCCTTGCAGGATCTTGATCGACAACTCTGCACATTGGACTCCGAGATCTTTGTAGTCCCGATCCAACGCATACAAGGCTCCAGCTTTCACCCACGAGGAGGACAATCCAACGAGCGGCACTCCTCTGCGAAATGAAAAAAGCAAGATGGCTTCGGCAGTATGCGGCGACAACACCTGTTGGTCGTTGATCCCCCACAGGAGATCGACACTCCTGGCCAGGCTTTCAAGGGCATCCGGCAGCGCCCTGAGAGTTTCGACCTCCTTGGGCAGAAGGGTCAGTCCTTCCTTCTTGGCAGTCTGAGTAGCCACGCCGAGTTTGGCTTGGTTTTCTTTTGCGGCATACAGTACGCCGACGGTTTTGATTTCCGGCAGGAGCTTATGCATCCATTCGAATTGCGTCGCAACAGCAAAGTCGAGGTCGACCCCGGTCGCATTCTTTGATTTCCGCAGAACATCCAGGTTGCTGGCCAAGCTAGCAACAATGGGAATGTCGTCCGCCTCGAGCAACGCAGTCTGGGTTGCCAATGTCCCGATCGTCAGAATGAGAGACGGCGGTTGTTTCATGATGCCGCGGATTACTTCGGACGCCTTGCCGGCATTCCCCGAGAGCCCATAGTGGTCGAAGACGGCGGCGACGCCTTCTTTCACCAGGAAATCCTGGAATCCGGCCGCAACATCCTGGTACGGAGGGGTATCCTGGCTGGCGATCACCGCAATTCTGAGGTCCCCGGAGACGGCACTGCCATGATTGAAGCTCATAGCAAGGAAGACCACAGTGCAGATCGTTAGCCAATTGGTATTGTTACCCCAATGTGTCATCACAGTGTCCGTCTATTGAAAATGGTATTTGAGTTTTATCCAGAACGTGCGACCGTTCTGCTCGATCGTATCCTGCAGGTGATCGTTTGAACCCGGATCACCATAATGATGATTGAAGAGGTTGCTGACCTGGCCGGACAGTTCCCAGCCTTTCACGAGCTTCGGACTGAAGAGACTTAGGTTGGTGAGGAACACTTCCTTCGCCTGGTTGCCAGCAAGGGTATCACGCCGACTGGTATAGCGTGATTCGAGTCCCCCAAAGAGCTTGTCCGAGAAGAGGGGGACGATCAGGTTCAATTTTGCCAGGCTTTGAGGTGAGTTGCTGAGTCTGATGCCGATCGAGTCGTCCTTCGCTTTCTGGAGGGCATAACTGAGCCGCCCTTCCACTCCCGACGGCCACTTCCCCTCGAGCGTCAGCTCCACTCCATTCGCCGTGATGGAGTTCGCGTTTTGGTACTGGAGCTGATCGTCGGCGGTGCCCAAGGTGAGGTCCGCTCCGGGAAGGGAAACCTGACTAATCAATCCCTTGATCTGGTAGTGGTACAGCATAGCCGACGCGCGGAGGTTGGCAGTGAGCGACCGTTCCAGTAACGCTTCGTAGGTCGTAATGCGTTCAGGTGCGAGATTCAGGTTCGATAATGATGTAATGGCTACATAATGTTGTTCATAAGGATTCGGCGCCCGGAAGGCTCGTCCGTAGAGCAGTTTCGCCGTGGTATTGGTCCAGTTGTAAATCAGTCCCACGCGAGGATTGGTGGTCCCGCCGAACGTCGAGTAGTGATCGTGCCGGATACCGGCGTTCAGGAGCAGACGGTCCGTGATGGCCCATTCCTCTTGCACGAAGACAGCCCAGACCGTCGAAGACCGGCGGTCATCCAGATAGGTAACGGGAAGGGCATCATCCTTGTTGCTCTGGTCGGTTTGAAATTGATTGCGGTACTCCGTGCCGAGTATGACTTTGTGCCGATTGAATAATCGTTTGACGACCGAGAGCTCCGCCCCTCCTTGCTGCGCGAGAGAATGGTCTTGATTGAGGGTGGGCGGGGGATAGTCATAGGGATAATCCCCGCCATAGTAATAGCGGTCATAGTACCCACGAACGTTCAGGGCCAGGTCACTCGCAAACTCATGGTGATATTTCAGATCGAGGTAGCCGCGTTGATCGAGGGTCCCTTCTGCGCCACTATTGAAAATCGTGCCAAACGAGGCAGTGGGCACCTTCTTTTTCCTCGAGACATATCCACCTTGCAAGGTGAAGTCCCCGTATGAGGCTTTGGCGAAGAAATTGTGGAGGTTCTCCGAGTCGCTCTTGATCGCATGGCCATTATTCGTCGTGGGGGCATTGAACTCTTGATAGAACAGGTCTCGCGGTCCGACGCTGTCGAGGTAGGACCCGGAGACGAGAAATTCAAGGCCGTTGTTAAATTTGTTGCCATAGCTCATTCGGCTCTTGTATGAGTCGAACGTCCCCGCCTCACCGGACACTTCCAGCCCCTTGAGGTCT